>NZ_JAAGPG010000769.1:0-3036 GCF_017104665.1 Burkholderia sp. Se-20378
TATCGCGCGTGGCTCGTGCCGGCCTGGCTGCTTGCCGCCGCCGCGCTGTGGGCCGCGCGCGTGCCCCTCGCCCGGCATTTCGAATGGGGCCTGTATCTGGAGCACGCAAGTTTCAACCTCGCGATGGCGCTGCTGTTCGGCCGCACGCTCGCGGCCGGCCAGGTGCCGCTGTGCACGCGCTTCGCGACGATGATCCACGGCGCGATCACGCCGGCCGTCGCGCGCTACACGCGACAGATCACGCTCGCGTGGACGCTGTTCTTCGTCGCGATCGCCGCCGTGTCGACGCTGCTGTTCGCGACCGCGCCGATCGTCACGTGGTCGACCTTCGCGAACTACCTGTCGCTGCCGCTCGTCGCGGTGATGTTCGCCGCCGAGCATGCGTGCCGGCGCTTCGCACTGCCGGATGAACCGCGACCGCGCATGGTCGATGCGGTGCGCGCGTATCGCGCGACGACCCACGCGTCGAAGCCGTCACGATGAATTCACGGCCGGCGCGGCGCCGCCATGCGGCGCGCCGGCCTTCGCTCCCGTTTTGACCGATTTATGCCGACTCACCCGCTGGTTTTTCATACGTCGCCGGACCAGACGATCGCCTGGCGCGACGGCGCGCCCGTCACCGTGCGCGCATTCGTCGCCGACGTCGCGCGCGTGGCCGCCGCGCTGCCTGCCGGCGGCCACGTGTTCAACGTCTGCCGCGACCGCTACCGCTTCGCGGTCAGCCTGTGCGCGGCGCTCGTCGCCGGCAAGATCAGCCTGCTGCCGTCGACGCACACGCCGGAAATGGTCCGCCAGCTCGCTTCGTTCGCGCCCGACGCGTTCTGCCTGCACGACGCGCCCGACTGCGCGATCGACCTGCCGCGCTTCGCGTATCCCGATGCCGCCCCCGGCGAGCTCGCGAGCGATGCACCGCTCACCGTCCCGCAGATCGATGCGGCGCGGATCATGGCCTACGTGTTCACGTCCGGCTCGACCGGCGCGCCGGTGCCGCACCGCAAGACCTGGGGCTTCCTGGTCGGCTGCGTGCGCGCGGCGGCCGATCGCCTCGGGCTGCTCGACGGGCGTGCGGCCACGCTGATCGGCACGGTGCCCGCGCAGCACATGTACGGCTTCGAGTCGACGGTGCTGCTCGCGCTGATCGGCGGCCTCGCGTTCAGCAACCGCCAGCCGTTCTACCCGGTCGACATTCGTGACGAACTCGACGCGATCCCGCAACCGCGCGTGCTCGTCACGTCGCCGATCCACCTGCGTGCGCTGCTGGCGGCCGGCCATGCGCTGCCGCCCGCCGCGCTCGTGCTGTCGGCCACCGCGCCGCTGTCGGAAAAGCTCGCGTGCGAAGCCGAGGCCGCGCTCGACGCACCGCTCGTCGAAATCTACGGCAGCACCGAGACCGGCCAGATCGCCACGCGCCGCACGTCGCAAGGCGCGACCTGGGCGTTGTTCCCGGGCATCCGGCTCGACGCGCGCGACGAACCGGAGAGCGACGACGGCGAGCCGACGATCTGGGTATCGGGCGGGCACGTCGAGGCGCCCGTGCCGATGGGCGATGCGCTCGAACTGCTCGGCGACGGCCGGTTCCTGCTGCACGGCCGCAAGGCCGACCTCGTCAATATCGCCGGCAAGCGCACGTCGCTCGCGTACCTGAACCATCAGCTCAATGCGATTCCGCAGGTGATCGACGGCGTGTTCTTCATGCCCGACGAAGCCGCGCCCGCACACGCCGATGCGGGCCTCGAGCCGGTCACGCGTCTCGTCGCGCTGGTCGTCGCACCGACGCTCGCGGCAGCCGACCTGCAGCGCGCGCTGCGCGAACGAATCGATCCTGCGTTCATGCCGCGTCCGCTCGTGTTCGTCGACGCGCTGCCGCGCAACGAAACGGGCAAGCTGCCGCGCGACGTGCTCGCCGCGCTCGTTGCGCAACATGCGCGCACTTCAGCGACACCGACGCCCGTACGCGACCCAGCCGGCACACCCGCGCCTGCGCCCGCGCTCGGGTTCACGATCCCCGCCGATCATCCGGCACTGCCCGGCCACTTCCCCGGCCATCCGGTCGTGCCGGGCGTCGTGCTGCTCGATCACGCGATCCAGGCGATCGGCACGGCGCTGAACCGCCCGCTGCACACGTGGCGCCTCGGGTCCGCGAAATTCCTGAGCCCGGTCGCACCCGGCGAATCGCTCGATCTCGCGTACGACGCCGCAGCCAGCGGCGCGATCCGCTTCACGCTGCGCGCCGGAGCGCGCGAAGTCGCGAGCGGCGTGCTGTCCGCGCCGCCGGCCGCGCCGGATGGTGCGCAGCCATGAAGCGCACCGCGTGGGCCGAACGCCAGGAGCGCAGCAATGCGGGCTTGCTGCGCACGATGACGTGGATCTCGCTGCGCTTCGGCCGGCAGCGCGCGCGTGTCGTGCTGCATCTGATCGCAACGTATTTCGTGCTGTTCTCGCCGGTCGCGTGTGCGGCGTCGCGCGACTACCTGCGCCGCGTGCTCGGCCGCCCCGCGCGCTGGCGCGACGTGTACCGGCACGTGTTCACGTTCGCGGCGACGATCCACGACCGCATCTACCTGATGAACGGGCGCTTCGACCTGTTCGACATCCGGCTGCACGGCGAAACGCTCGTCGACGACGCGCTCGCCGGCGGACGCGGCGCGTTCCTGATGGGCGCGCACCTCGGCAGCTTCGAGGTCGTGCGCGCGATCGGCCGCACGCACCCGGACCTACGCGTCGTCGTGACGATGTACGAGAAGAACGCGCGCAAGATCAACGCGACGCTCGCCGCGGTGAATCCCGCCGCGCAGCCGGAAGTGATTCCGCTCGGGCAGGTCGACTCGATGCTGAAGGTGCGCGAGCGCCTCGACGCGAACTGCATGGTCGGCATGCTCGCCGATCGCACGCTGCTCGACGACGCGGCCGCGTCGCCGGCTACACGTACGGGTCGAACGGCGCGCTGTGGACGCTGTCGCTCGAAGTGCAGTTCTACGCGATCTACCCGCTGCTGTTCGCGATCCGCCGGCGCATCAGCATGCCGGTGGTCGTGGC
>NZ_JAAGPG010000770.1:0-2850 GCF_017104665.1 Burkholderia sp. Se-20378
TGACGCCGGTGCCGATCGCGACACGCGGCGCGAGCACGGTCGGCGTGATGTAGCCGAAGCCGGCGTGCCACGCGACGAGCAGCATGTCCATTGCGGCTTGCGCCGGTGCGTCGGTGCGTGTCGCGCCGGTCAGCACGAGCATGCGTTGCGCCTGGTTTGACGTACCGGCGAGCGATGCGTCGATCGAGTCGTGGCGCGCGGCGAACGGACGGCCTTCGATCGCGGCATGCAGCAGGAACGGCGCGGCGGCTGCGCATAACAGCATCGTGTCGAGATCGGCGTCGCCCGGCGCTTCGCCGTGTACGCGGGGCGTCACGTCGTCGAAGCCGCGCAACAGGCCGGACGCGGCCGCGAACACCGGCGCAACACCCGCAGCGCCGAGATCCGCGGCGACGGATTGCGCGGCCGAGCCTGACGCCAGCGCATCGGCGAATGCCGCGAGCCGCGCGCCGATTACCGCTTCGTGCGCGCGATGTTCGGCGCTGCCAAGCGCGACGTCGAACCACAGGTGCGCGAGCGCGCCTTCGAACGTCGTCGCGCCGATCAGCGCGTTCAGGTCGAGATCGCGCACGCGCAGCGCTTCGGGTTCGAGCGTCGCGCCGTCGATGTCGGTGCCGCGATGGCGGGTCGCCGGGCGGCCGAGCAGGTTGCGCGGCGCGTCGCCCGCCGAGGTGGGCGTGGCAGTCGTGGTGGCCGTACCGGAATCGAGAGTCGTATCCATGTCATTCCACCTGCGCGAGTTCTTCGCTGCTGACGCTGATCGCCGCGTGCGCCATCGCGGCGATCACGGCCGCGTGCTGGTCGACGACGGGCAGCACGTTCGCGAAGTAGTAGCGCGCGCTTTTCAGCTTGCCGCGATAGAACGCGAGTTCGGCCGGCGTGTCGGCGGTGTCCGGCGCGTCGAGCCGGCGCGCGGCGATCGTCGCCGATTCGAGCAGCACCCATGCCGACGTGACGACGCCGAACATCTCGAGAAAGCGCGTGTAGAACTGGCTGCTGCGGTGCGTGTGACCGTCCTGCACGTCGCGCGCGATGTCGTCGAGCGCGGCGGCGATCCGGTCGGCGCCGGTGCGCAGCGCGTCGAACAGCGGACGCAGCTCCGCATGCGTGCCGGTGTGATGCTGGCGCACGAGGAACACGTCGAGTTCGTCGCGGTAGTACTGGATCAGTCGCGAATGGCGGCCGAAGCCGAGCTTGTCGCGCACGAGGTCCTGCGCCTGGATGTAGTTCGTGCCTTCCCAGATCGACAGGATCTTCACGTCGCGCGCGTTCTGCTCGACGGGGCTCGCATCGGTATAGCCGAGCCCGCCGTGCACCTGGATCGCGGTTTCGCAGATCCGCCACGCCTGGTCGGAGATGAACGCCTTGCAGATCGGCGTCAGCAGCAGTTGCAGCTTGCGGTGGCGCTCGATCTCGGCCGGGTCGGCGTCGGGCGTGGCCTCGAGCATCGCCGCGCGGGTGGCGGTCGCGGCGAGCTTGCCGAGCAGGCCGCGGCAGCCGTCGACGCGGCTTTTCATGTCGACCAGCATGCGCTGCACGTCCGCGTGCTCGACGATCGCGACGCGTGCGGCGTTGGTGTTCGACGCGCGCTCGATCGGCCGGCCCTGCAGCCGGCGGCCCGCATACTCGACCGCATGCAGGTACGCGCTCGATGCGACGCCGACGCCGAACATCCCGGTGCTCATCCGCGCCTGGTTCATCAGCGGCATCAGCTGCAGCAGGCCGACGTTGCGCCGGCCGCCGAGCAGCCAGCCTTTGGTCGTGCCGTTCGAACCGAACACGAGGTGCGTGTTCGCGCAGCCCTTGAGCCCCATCTTGCGCGGCAGGCCGATGCAGTCGACATGGTTCGACTGCAGTTCGCCCGTTTCCTCGTCCGGCCAGAAGCGCGGCACGACGAGGCACGACAGCGAGAACGAGTCCGGCGACGCGGTGTCGATGCGGCCGAGCACGAAATACAGCGTGTTCTCGGTCAGCTCGTGCATGCCGGCCGAGATGTAGACCTTCTCGCCGTCAATCGCATAGATGTCGCGTTCGAGCGGCGTCGCGCGCAGCGCCACCGCGGTGAGGTCGGTGCCGGCCTGCGGTTCGGTCGCGCAGAAACAGGCGTCCCAGCGGTACGCCTCGAGCGGGGCGATCAGCGCCTTCTGGTGCGGCGTGCCGTGCATCTGCAGCAGCTTGATCGCGGGGCGCGTGAAGCCGCCGTACGTCATGAACGACGGGTTCGCGCCCATGAACATCTCGTAGATCATCTGCGTGACGATCGGCGGCAGCCCGTGCGCGGTGCCGAACAGCGTGTTCGACCATTCGTCGCGAAAGCGCGCCCACAGCGCGTGGAAATGCGACGGAATGCGCACCTGGCCGTCGTCGAGCAGCGTGCAGCCCTCGACGTCCGCCTGCTGGTAGCTGCGACCGAGATCGAGCGCGAAGTCGCGCGCGCGTTCGAGCAGCGCGTCGATCGACGCACGGTCGTGCGTGCCGTACAGGCCGTGTTCCGCGAGGAAACGCTTGTCGGCTTCGAACAGTTCCCACAGAAAGAAGCGCAGTTCGCGCAGGCTCACCTTGTAAGCGCTCATCACGCGTCTCCTTCGATATCGAGCGCGGCATCGAGGCCGCCGGCGAGGTCGACGACGGCCGCCGCCGCCGCGCCATGCAGTGCCGCATCCCACACGAGCACGGTGCGGCGTTCGCCTTCGTCGAGTGCACCGGCGAGCCGGATCAACGCAGCCGCCGATTCGGCCGACGACAGGTGGCCGGCCGCTTCATGCTGGATGCGGGCGGCGACGGGGATCGACGCGGCGTCGGCCACGCGTGCCGCGAAGCCGGGATCGAAGCCGGGCGGCACGCACCAGT
>NZ_JAAGPG010000077.1:0-25806 GCF_017104665.1 Burkholderia sp. Se-20378
TGTCGAACTGGTCGTGCGCGAACGGCGTGACGACCTGTGCGATCCCGGCCTCGAATGCAAGCGCCGCGGTGCCGATCCCACCGTGATGCACGAGCGCGCGGCAGCGCGGCAGCAGCGTGCGCATCGGCACGAAGCGGCGCACCAGCAAACGGTCACTGTCCGGCGCCGCATCGTCCGGCGTCAGCAGGATCCCGCGCGCGCCGGTCGTGCGCAGCGCATCCGCCACCGCGCGCGCGTAGGCCGCGTGATCGACGCGTGTCGCACCGGCCGTGAACACGACCGGGGGCTCACCGGCCGCGAGATACGCATCGAGTGCCACATCTTCTTCAGGGGTCGCAATATCGTTGAACAGCGGGAAACCGCTTTGCCGGTGATTCGACGGCCAGTCCGGCTGCGGCGGCGCGAACCAGCCGGGAAACAGGCACAGCACGCCATCGGTCGAATGCAGCCAGCGGCCCAGCACGCGCCGCGCAGGCGCAAGCCCGAGATCGCGGCGCACCGCGTTGAGCGCGGGGCCGCACGCGCGATCGAGCACCTGGCGCTCGATCAGCGTCATCAGCGCCGCCTTCACGGGCAGCGGCCAGCGTGCGGGAATCGTCAGGCGCGGGTGCGTCGGCGGCGCATGCGCGGACAACAGCGTCGACGGCGACACCTGCACCGACACGTACGGCGTGCCGTGCAGCTCCTGCATGAAGCGCGCGGAGAACGCCCACAGCGTGCCGACGAGCACCGTGTCGCCGTCGGTCAGCGCACGCAGCGCGTCGTAATGCGGGCGCAGCGTCGGCGCGATCACCTGCCACAGCGTGCGAAACGACGTGCGCGAATCCCACAGCGCGGGGTTCGCCATCGCGGCCTCGTATTCGGCCGCGGTGCCGATCGGCACGAACGCGAACCCGCAACGCCGCACGGCCGCCTCGAACGGCGCGTGCGTGCAGAACACGACGTCGTGACCGCGCGCCGCGAGCGTGCGCGCGACGCCGAGCAGCGGATGCACGTCGCCCGCCGAACCGATCGCGGTCACGATCATCTTCGCCATCGTGCGCCTCGCGGGGTTCAGTAGAAGCCGGGAATCAGCGCCGCGACTTCGCGCCGATACTGCGCATACGCCGGCCCGAAATACCCAGTCAGCCAGCTTTCCTCGACGCGCACCTTGTACGCGAGCGACGCGAACACGAGCAGCACGCCGATCGCGCCGCGCCATTCGCCGCCGATCAGAGCGGCGCCGACGAGCGCGATCAGGCAGCCCGTATAGATCGGGTGACGCACGAGCCCGTACGGCCCGGTGCGGACAAGCTCATGGTCTTCCTTCAGCGTGACCGACACGCTCCAGTTCGTGCCGAGGTGCAGCCGAGCCCACACCGAGAACAGCAGGCCGGCCACCAGCACCGCGAGCCCGCACTGCGCCTGCAGGCCGAAGCGCTGCCAGTCCGGCACGAGCGCCTGCCACGACGGATCGGGCAGGATGATCAGCGCGCCGCCGACGATCAGCGGAATCGACTGCAGCGTGCGCGAGCGTGACGCTTCCTTGCGCACGGTCGTCTTCACGCCTCGCGAAGTGGCGATCCAGTAGGCGAGCCACGCGGCCCACGGAACGACGATGGCGATGGTCTGAACGATATTCACGGCTGGCCTGCCTCGTTGGGATGGGAATTCGGGAGCGCCGCACGTACCGCACGCACGGCGTGCGGCGTCACGACGACAACGCGTGCATCGGTGCGGGCACGCACGCCTGCGCGGCGGCGAGCGCGATGCCGGCGGCGAGCGACGACCCGCCGCAGAAAAAGTCGAGCAACGCCGAACGCGTGTATTCGCGCTGCGCGCGGCCTTCGATGTCGAGGAAGTGGCCGGCGTCCGGCACCGTCGCGAACCGTGCGCGCGGCACGTGTGCGCCGAGCTGGCGCACGTCGGCGGGCGTCGTGTATTCGTCGCGCTCGCCGTTCAGGAACAGCAGCTCGCAGCCGATGTTCGAGAACTCGCTGAGGTAGCGCTCGGGCTGCAGCGACAGGATCTGGTCGACGTGGAACGCGACCTGGTCCTGCTCGTCGCGCGGCAGGCGCGTGAGATAGCGGTAGTTGTACAGCTTCATGATGCGCGGCAGGTAGCGGCCGACGGTGTCGTTCAGCAGCTGCGCGGCTTTCAGGTTCTCGCCAGCCGCGATGTGGTCGCGGGCGCGCGTCACGTAGTCGACCATCGCGTCGTTCAGGAACGGCGAAAACGAGCAGATCGCCGCGCGCCGCACGCTCGGGCAGCCGCGTGCGAGCGCGAACAGCGACGCGACGCCGCCCCACGACACCGACACGAGGTAGGCCGGCGCGAAGCGCTCGACCAGGTGCTGCAGGATCGCGGCTTCGTCGTCCTTCGTCAGGATGAAGCAGCCCGGGTTGTGCTGGCGCGACTGCCCCGCGTACGGCAGGTCGAAGCAGATCGTGTTCATCCGCTCGCCGAGATACTGGACGGTCTGCCCGAACGACGCGGTCGTCGCGAGTGCGCCGTTGACGAGCATCGCCGTGTCGAACGCCGGGTCGAACACGTTCCGTTCGACGTAGACCTTCAGACCATTCGGCAGCGGGACCACGTGTTTTTCGGTCAGCATCGTCGTTCTCCGGTGGATGCGGCGTCTCGACGTCGCGGCATGCTGCAGGTGCGCAATGACTGCGCCGGTTTTTCGCGCGCAATCCGAATCGCGCTGTTGGCCAATGCACCGCGGCAATACCGGCGGCATCGATTCTTTCCTCGTAGTGCGGCGCCATACTAATACGGACAATATTACTGACTCAAGTCATTCCAACGACACCCTCTACTCGGTTGGAAAATGCGGCAGATTCAAATTATTCCCTGATTTTTTATGGTAAGCGGAATTCGTTCGAGGGTGATCGCAATCGTTTGCGAAGCGGTAACCCACCCCTGCATGATTCAAATACATTCATTTATAATCAATGAGTTATGGCGTTTCATTCGCTTATTTCAAACGAATTTTCATGAATGAATCGTGACGTCGCTTCACGGGCCGACTTCCACGCTTAACCGAATATCACACAGCTCAATACTCTTTCATTCCGTAATCGCGACGACACCCGCAACGATTAACCGGATTGATCGATCTATTCAGAAAGCGTTTTAAACAAAATTCAGCATTTTTAATCATCTTTCAATTGTTTTTCCGCACCTGCACAACGTGCGATCGAGGGCGTCGTTCACCGGCCTGGCACTCGCCTTCACCGTCAGACCCCGATTTTTTGTTGATTGAACGATCAATAAAAAACCGCTAAGCTCTCGACTTCCATGGACGGCCCGTCCGGGCGAAGGGAGTCGCGATGCCGAAAGTCGGAATGCGGGAGATTCGCCGCGCACAGTTGATCGACGCCACGCTGCGGTCGATCGACGAAGCGGGCCTGCCCGGCACGACGCTCGCATCGGTCGCGCAGCGCGCGAACATCTCGACGGGCATCGTCAGCCATTACTTCGGCGACAAGGACGGCCTGCTCGAAGCGACGATGCGGCACGTGCTGCGCGACCTGTGGTCGGCCACCACGCGCCGCCGCGTGGCGGCACGCAAGGATCCGCGTTCCCGGCTGCGCGCGATCGTCGCCGCGAACTTCGACGACACGCAGGTCAGCGCGCCCGTGATGAAGACGTGGCTCGCGTTCTGGTCGCAGAGCATGCACGACCCGATGCTCAAGCGCCTGCAGCACGTCAACACGCGGCGCCTCCACTCGAACCTGTGCGCCGAATTCGCGAAGGCCTTGCCGCGCACGCCAGCGCGCGAAGCCGCCAGCGGCCTCGCCGCGCTGATCGACGGCCTGTGGCTGCGCGGCGCACTCGCCGGCGGCCCGATCGACACCCGGGCCGCATTGAAGCTCGCCCACGATTACATCGACCTGCTGCTCGCGTCCGACTGACGCGTCACGCAGTCGCCCTCAAGGAGATCCTCATGTCCGTATTCGGTTTGCAGCGCCTCTACATCGGCGGCGGTTACGTCGACGCCACGAGCGGCAAGACTTTCGACACCTTCGATCCCGCCACCGGCGAACTGCTCGCGCAGGTGCAGCAGGCCAGCGCAGCCGACGTCGACCGCGCGGTCGCGTCCGCCCGGGAAGGCCAGCGTGAATGGGCCGCGATGACCGCGATGCAGCGCTCGCGCATCCTGCGCCGCGCCGTCGACCTGCTGCGCGAGCGCAACGACGAGCTCGCCGCACTGGAAACGCGCGACACGGGCAAGCCGATCGGCGAGACGCTCGCGGTCGACATCGTCACCGGCGCGGACGTGATCGAGTACTACGCGGGCCTCGCGACCGCGATCGAAGGGCTGCAGGTGCCGCTGCGCGCCGAGTCGTTCGTCTACACGCGCCGCGAGCCGCTCGGCGTGTGCGCGGGCATCGGCGCCTGGAACTACCCGATCCAGATCGCGTGCTGGAAGACGGCCCCCGCGCTCGCGGCCGGCAACGCGATGGTGTTCAAGCCGAGCGAAGTCACGCCGCTCACCGCGCTGAAGCTCGCGGAAATCTATACGGAAGCCGGCGTGCCGGCCGGCGTGTTCAACGTCGTGCAGGGCGACGGCTCGGTCGGCGCGCTGCTGACGGGCCATCCGGACATCGCGAAGGTGTCGTTCACGGGTGGCGTCGAGACCGGCAAGAAGGTGATGTCGCTGGCCGGCGCGTCGTCGCTGAAGGAAGTGACGATGGAACTCGGCGGCAAGTCGCCGCTGATCGTGTTCGACGATGCGGATCTCGACCGCGCCGCCGACATCGCGGTGACCGCCAACTTCTTCAGCTCGGGCCAGGTCTGCACGAACGGCACGCGCGTGTTCGTGCACCGCTCGATCAAGGATGCATTCACGCAGCGCGTGCTCGAACGCGTGAAGCGCATCCGCGTCGGCAAGCCGACCGATGCCGACACCAACTTCGGCCCGCTCGTGTCGGCCGCGCAGCTCGACAAGGTGCTCGGCTTCATCGAAAGCGGCAAGGCCGAAGGCGCGAAGCTGCTCGCGGGCGGCACGCGCCTGACCGACGGCCACTTCGGCAGCGGCCAGTACGTCGCGCCGACCGTGTTCGGCGATTGCCGCGACGACATGAAGATCGTCCGCGAGGAAATCTTCGGGCCGGTGATGAGCATCCTCGATTTCGAATCGGAGGACGAAGTGATCGCCCGCGCGAACGATACGCACTACGGCCTCGCGGCCGGCGTCGTGACCGAGAACCTGTCGCGCGCGCACCGCACGATCCATCGTCTCGAAGCCGGCATCTGCTGGATCAACACGTGGGGCGAATCGCCGGCCGAGATGCCGGTTGGCGGATACAAGCAATCCGGTGTCGGACGCGAGAACGGCATCACGACGCTCGAGCACTACACTCGAATCAAGTCGGTGCAGGTCGAGCTCGGCCGCTACAACCCGGTGTTTTAAGGATCACGAAAGGAGATTGACCGTCATGACGACACGCGAATACGACTACATCATCTGCGGCGCAGGTTCCGCGGGCAACGTGCTCGCAACGCGCCTGACGGAAGATCCGGACGTGACGGTGCTGCTGCTCGAAGCCGGTGGCCCCGACTACCGCTTCGACTTCCGCACGCAGATGCCGGCCGCCCTCGCCTACCCGCTGCAAGGCCGCCGCTACAACTGGGCGTACGAAACCGACCCCGAGCCGCACATGGACAACCGCCGGATGGAATGCGGCCGCGGCAAGGGGCTCGGCGGCTCGTCGCTGATCAACGGCATGTGCTACATCCGCGGCAACGCGCTCGACTACGACAACTGGTCGACGCACAAGGGCCTCGAGAACTGGACGTACCTCGACTGCCTGCCGTACTTCAAGAAAGCCGAAACGCGCGACGTCGGCCCGAACGACTACCACGGCGGCAACGGCCCCGTGTCGGTCACGACCAGCAAGCCGGGCGTGAATCCGCTGTTCGAGGCGATGGTCGATGCGGGCGTGCAGGCCGGCTATCCGCGCACCGACGACCTGAACGGCTATCAGCAGGAAGGCTTCGGCCCGATGGACCGCACCGTCACGCCGAAGGGCCGCCGCGCCAGCACCGCCCGCGGCTACCTCGACCAGGCGAAGGTGCGGCCGAACCTCGAGATCGTCACGCACGCGCTCGCCGATCGCATCCTGTTCGACGGCAAGCGCGCGTCAGGCGTCACGTACCTGCGCGGCAGCGAACGTGCAACCGCGCATGCGCGCCGCGAAGTGCTCGTGTGCAGCGGCGCGATCGCGTCGCCGCAACTGCTGCAGCGCTCGGGCGTCGGCCCCGGCGCATGGCTGAAGGAACTCGACATTCCCGTCGTGCTCGACCTGCCCGGCATCGGCCAGAACCTGCAGGATCACCTGGAGATGTACATCCAGTACGAGTGCAAGGAGCCGGTCTCGCTGTACCCGGCGCTCAAGTGGTGGAACCAGCCGAAGATCGGCCTCGAATGGATGCTGAACGGCACCGGCCTCGGCGCGAGCAACCACTTCGAGGCGGGCGGCTTCATCCGCACGCGCGACGACGACCTGTGGCCGAACATCCAGTATCACTTCCTGCCTGTTGCGATCAACTACAACGGCTCGAACGCGATCGAGATGCACGGCTTCCAGGCGCACGTCGGGTCGATGCGCTCGCCGAGCCGCGGCCGCGTGAAGCTGCGCTCGCGCGATCCGAACGACCATCCGAGCATCCTCTTCAACTACATGGCGGAAGCGCTCGACTGGCGCGAGTTCCGCGACGCGATCCGCGCGACGCGCGAGATCATGCGGCAGCCCGCGCTCGACCGCTATCGCGGCCGCGAGCTGAATCCGGGCGCAGACTGCAAGTCCGACAAGGAACTCGACGCCTTCGTGCGCGCCCGTGCGGAGACCGCGTTCCATCCGTCGTGCTCGTGCAAGATGGGTTACGACGACATGGCCGTGGTCGATGAAGAGGGCCGCGTGCACGGGCTCGAGGGCCTGCGCGTCGTCGATGCGTCGATCATGCCGATCATCACGACCGGCAACCTCAATGCGCCGACGATCATGATCGCCGAGAAGATCGCGGACAAGATTCGCGGACGCAAGGCGCTTGCGCGGGTGGATGTGCCTTACTTCGTCGCGAACGGGGCGATGGCTCGCAACATCGCGAAGGCTGCACGGCAGCCGGAGACGGTCTGACGACGGCGGGCATGTTGCCCGCGCATCAACGTACTGACGAAACGCCGCCGACAGTGATTGTCGGCGGCGTTTTGCATGGGTTCGTCAGCCGCTGTTCACTTCTCGCCGCAAACGCGCGACGTCGACGTTTTTCAAGTAGTTCGTGATGTTCTGCCAGATCGGATGAAACCCGTAGCCGCCGTGCTGCAGTTCATCGAGCGCCTGCTCGCGCGTCCAGCCCTGGTACACCATCCGGTACAACGCCGACACGAGGCCGGTACGATCGGCCCCGTGCTGGCAGTGGATCAGCACCGGCCCGTCCTGGTCGGCCGTGCGCAGCGCCTTCAATGCAGCGACCATGTCTTCATCGCGGATGTCCCACGTGTTGATCCGGATGCGCTGCATCCTGATCTGCGTGCCGGCCAGGATGGTGTCGTCCGCGTGAAACGAACGGAAGCTGATGACCTTGCGGATGCCGAGCTTCTGCAGCTCCGGCACGTCCGAGCGCGACAACTGCGCGCTGCGGTACAGCGTCGGTGTAATGCGATGCAGGTTGTTCACATGCGCATCGGTCACGCTCTGCGCCCATTTGATCGGCCGGGCGGACACCTCGGAGGCCGGGTCTGCAAGGGCCGGCTGCACGAGCCCGGCGAGCGTGACGGCGATCGCGGCAATGACGGCGATTTTCATGTCGGGTCCGGGATCAATAAAAGGCGCGCTTGCGCTCGCGGGAAACAATGAACAGCACGATCGCGGCGGCGCTCATCGTCCAGTAGTCGGTCGGCGCCACGCCCAGCCAATGGATATGCCACGGCACATTCGCCGGATTGAAGCGGGCCAGGCCATACGCCGGATTCAGCACGAACCACAGGAAATCCTCGGTCAGCCAGAACACCATGATGCACGCGATGATCCGCGCTTCGATGCGCCACGACCACCGTCCGTTGAACACGGCCGGCAGGTGAAAGAACAGCGCGACGAACGGGAACACCCATGCGTGGTAGCCGGTCATCGGCCGCCCGCCCCAGAAGATGTCGAGCAGCCAGTGATGTTCGATGCGCCACGTCGGCAGGTTGGCGGCCCAGCCCGCGCTGCCCTCGATCTGGATCTCGACGTTCGCGAAGAAGTACGCGAGCAGCACGACCCACGCGACGACGAACACCGTATGGCGCGTCGGCACAAATCGCGCGACGCTCATGCAGCCGGCTCCAGGCCCAGCACGCGATCGAGCACGAAGCGGCCGGCGAGCGGCCGCCCGAGCGGCGCGAGACGGCGGCGCATGTCGGCAAGACGCTCCGGCGTCTGCAGCAACGCGCGGATCCGGTAGACGAGCGCATCGTCGTCGATCGCCTTCAGCGCAACACCCTGTTCGAGCAGGAAATCCGCATTGCGCTCTTCCTGGCCCGGGATCGGCGAGTTGACGATCATCGGCAGCTGCATCGCGAGACATTCGGACGTCGTCAGGCCGCCCGGCTTCGTGATGACGAGGTCGGCGCAGGCCATCAGGCGCTCGACCTGCTGCGTGAAGCCCTGCGGAAACAGCCGGCCCGGATGCTGCGCGGCCAGTTCCTGCAACGACGTCAGCATCGCCTTGTTCTTGCCGGCCAGTGCGATCAATTGGAAGTCGGCATCCATCTCGAGCAGGCGCGCGGCCAGCACATCGAGCCCGCCGAGGCCCGCGCCGCCGGACATCATCAGGAAGGTCGGGCGCGCGGGATCGAGGCCGAATTCGGCCGCGCAGGCCGCGCGATCGAGCGGCTGGCCGAACGCCGGCATGATCGGGATGCCGCTGACGTGCACGGTTTCCGGCGCCATGCCGCGCGCATGCATGCGCCACGCGATCTCGTCGTTGGCCGCAAAATAGCCACGCATGTTCGGCACGACCCACATGCTGTGCAGGTCGAAATCGGTGACCTGCACCCACACCGGCGTGTCGACGCGCCCCTTGCGGATCTCGCGCGACAGCAGTTCGGCGGGCAGGAAGTGCGTGCAGATGATCGCGTCCGGGCGCTGCCGTTCGATCTCCGCGAGCAGCGGCCGGCAATTGAGCCGCTCGATCGCGCGCCGGATCTTCTGCGACGGCGCGGCGGGATCGACTTCGTCGGTCTTCTGGTACAGGTAGCCCCACAGCGCCGGCTGGCTGCTGACGAGCTTGATGTAGAGATCGGTGTACAGCTTGCGGAAGCCGGTGGACACGAAATCCATCACGTCCAGGTGGGTGGCTTCGACGCCGGCGGGATGATGGTCGGCGAACGCGCGGATCGCTTCGGCCGCTCGGGTATGGCCGGCGCCGGCGCTGACGCTCAGGAGGAGGATCTTCTTGTTTTGCTTTGACATCTGACTGACCGTTTCGATGAAGGTGGTCCGGATGCGGGTTCGCCGCGGCGCTCTCACGCGGCGACTGTTTGCGTCCGGCTTACAACAAGCTTGGCAGATCTTCGACGGCGCGGGCGGGCGGTTACAGCGAAGCGATCGCCGGCATCGACTGCGGAATCATACTGCGTTCGGTCGAGGGTGCCTGGATCGGGGGAGGGGCGAGCCGGTCTGGCGGTCTGGAAGGATAGATGGCGTGGAAGGCGTGGCGCGCGCCCTGTGTGGACGCCGACGGCACGACGGCCCAGCGCGTCGCCGCCTGACGCCCGTTCACGCGTGCGAACGGGGCCAGGTATTTCGGCTCACGCAAGGACGCTCGTGCCGGATTCGTTTGGAATACTTACGTATCGCTTCGAAAAAGGCGATGCGTCAGCCAGCCTTGTCCCCGTGCTCCCCGAATCAGGGCGTTACAACACCCCGCTTCCGCATCCGCTTCCCGCGGACGATCGGGTTCCAGCGCGACGTCAGGCTCATCGCGCTTCGCAGATGTTCGAACGCGACCTCCTCCTTCGACCCGAATCGGCAGACCGCCGGCCACGCGAGCACGTGATCGAGCCACGCCTGCCACTCGTCACCATGAAAGCGGCGACCGACTTCCCGCACGGCGTCCGGTGCCGCGATCACGATGCCCGCCAGCAAATAGTAGGCCCAGAAACTACCCACGCCGACGAGTTGATCGAGTCGGCACACGGACAACGCCGCAAGCAGCCCGTCCACCGACGCGAGATCGGCACGATGCGTGTGAATGGCTCGTGCAACGAGGTTGTGCTGACCGCCATACGCGGCAACAGACGCTCCGTCGCCAGCGGCGAGCGCGGCCGAGAACGTCACAAGCGCAGCCATCTCGTCGATGCGCGATGCATCGTCGCGCGGCCCGCACGCGCGCAGCACGATCGCGTCGATGACGGCGCCAGGCATCGCCGACGTTGCTCCACTCGCCGCCGCGACGACCGCCAGCCTTTCTCTCAGGTTCTTCGCAGGCGGCATGTCGTCCCGCGCGCCCTTTTCATGTTCGGTGCATTCACCGTCATCGCCCCCATTGCCTTCGACACCACCGGCAATCCGCTCGAGCGCGGCCCAGCCGACATCGGGATCGTCGAATGCGCATGCATCGATCACACCGTGCGCGGTGTCGAACACGGCGCGCGAGCCGGGACAGCTGCGTTCGGCTTCGGCGAGTTGCTGCATCGACGGCACATGCGAGCATGCGCCGATCGGGTCAGTCAGATCGCATGCGCAGGCACCGCCGTCCGATGCAATCCACGGCGCGAGCCGGTGAAGCGCCGCTGTCGCTTCTCGGGACAGATTCGCGCCACCCCGCATGCGTATCGCGTGCGATGTGATGACTGTCGTGTCACCGGCGTCACTCGCCTCCGCTGCGCACGCGGCGGCGTCGAGTCGTTCGATCAGGTACTGCAGCCACGCGGCCGTGCGCAGCCGGTCAGGCGTCGCGCCGCGGGCATCTCCATACTTTGCGGGATCGGTAAGCATGGGTCTTCCGGGATAGTTCTGGCCAATTAAAATAGTGGTAGTTCAGTCGGGTCGAGCGGCGCCATACGCCGTACCAACCCTGCAAGACCACGCGCATCGGATCGCGACACGTGTGGTCAGCCTGCCGTCACGCCGATACGCGCGACGACACGGATACATCGAGAAAGCGGAATCCCGTCGTATGTGCTGGCGGGCGCCTCCCGTCGATCCGCGATGCTTATTGCACGTGGAGCTTCGGCGAAGCGATGAGCGTACCGGCCAGCCGGCAGTCCGGTGTCCATTCGGCATTGTTGAACGTCAGCGACGAATTCGGATCATTCCAGGCCGCCACGAGCCTGCTCGGGCCGCAAGGGCCGAGCAGCGTAAAGCTCACCTGCGCGTTGTCGATCGAGAGCTGTGTCGTACTGTCCACCTGCCCCGTCCACGGCGAGGCGCTGCTCGCTGTACTGCTGATCAGCGGGCACCAGTTGCCCCCGTTGAACTGCGCGGACGTGATATTGATGACACCCGCCGGCGTGATCGTTCCGTTGAACGTCACGGCGCAGTTGGTGTTGATCGACTTTTTGCCGATCGTTGTCAGCCCCGTCGCGGAAAACGGCTCGCCGTTCGGATTCATCGGCTGCCCATCCGCGCGCGAAACGGTCACTGCGAACGCGGGCGCAGCCGAAACCGCGGTGAACACCACTGCAGCAACAAGCGATGCAATCTGACGAATTTTCATCTGTACGGCCCTCTCTCTTGATATATGGCGGCCTTGCACGAGAAACACGACCGCTCTGCAGAATGAATCCGCGCCGCCGCGCCGATACACGCGACGGCACGAACCCATCGAAGCCGCGAATACCCGCCGCACATACCGCACGGCCCTCGCGCGCGGCGGGCATCCTGCTTCGATCTACGACGCTTACTGCACGTGGAACTTCGGCGACGTCAGGACCGTGCCGCCCACCGTGCAATCCGGCGTCAGCACGGCATTGTTGAACGTCAGCGACGAGTTCGGATCGCTCCACGCCGTCACGACCTTGCTCGGCCCGCAGGTGCCGAGCAGCGTCACGGTCACCTTCGCGTTATTGATCGACAGCTGTGTCGTGCTGTCAGCCTGCCCCGTCCACGGCGACGCGCTGCTCGCGCTGCCGGCGATGAGGCCGCACGTCCCGCCGCCGGTGAACTGCGTCGACGTGATGTTGACGATGCCGGTCGACGTGATCGTGCCGTTGAAGGTCGCGGTACACGATGCGCTGATCGATCCCTTGCTGAGATTCGTGATCCCCGACGCCGAGAACGGCTCGCCATTCGGGTTCATCGGCTGGCCGTCGGCACGTGAAACGGTAACGGCGAAAGCAGGCGCGGCCGAAACCGCGGTGAAAGCCACTGCAGCAACAAGCGATACGATTTTGCGAATGCTCATTTGAACTGCCCCCTCTCTTCACAAATGGCGGCACGCCGCCAGGAACGCGACCTTCCGGCCGGAACAACACCGGCCAACCGGTCGCAGGAAGCCGCCGGTGCGCATCATGCGCACCGGTCGGCTCAGAACTTGTAGGAAATCCCGACAAACGTGATCAGCGGGTCGGCCTTCAACTTCGTGCGTGTGGTCGCGAGCGTCGAGCCGTCGGCCGCCTTGATCACCAGCGACGAGTAGGTCTTCAACGGCATGTAGGTCAGCGTCGCCGTTACGCCCCAGTGCTTGTCGATCGCATAGCTCGCGCCGACGTTGTAGACCGGCGTGAACGACGACGACGCCTTGCCCTCCACCGAAGTCGCCCCCGGCTTGCCGGCGCCGGCCGCGAGCACGCTGCCGAGGTTCTCGTTGATGTCCTTCGCGAAGTTGCCGTTCAGCTCGATGTTGCTGAACCAGCTGTAGGCCACGCCGATCCCGACGAACGGGCGAAACCGCGCCGTCGACGAATTGAAGTAGTACTGCAGAATGATCGTCGGGCTCCACTGCCGCGCATTCTTCACCGCCGGCTGGTTCGCCGGATTGTCCATGTTGACGCTGCCGAGCGCCCCGGCCGGACCGGGCGGCCGGATCGAGCCGTGCCCGGTGAGCGTGAACTCGGGCGGCACGCCGAGCACCGACGTGACCGCGATGTGGTCGGTGAAGAAGTGCGTGAGCGTGAGGCCGACCGTATCGGCATTGTTGACCGTCAGGCTCGTGCCCGGCGACGTGAACGATCCGGGCAGGCGCAGCGGCCCGTTGATCGGCATGCCGGCAAGATTCGTCGTCAACCCGTTGGTCGAATCCTGCGGCATGATGTGCAGCCAGCCCAGCGTCGCGACGTTGTCGCCCGCCTGCTGGGCCGATGCGAGCGTCGACACGCCTGCGACGACACCCGCGACAATCAGCTTCTTCATGAAGTCTCCCCTCATTCTGTCCGGGCGCCGCGCATCTGCGCGCGGCGCCACCGTGTCTCCATCCAGGCGTGCGTCACTGCACGAATGCGCCGACCGTGAAGTACGGGTTGCTCGTATCGTTCATGTCGAGGAACCCGAATACGCCGCCGGTAAACACGAACTTGCCCGTCGCCGGCCCCGACGCCGCATCCGCATGCACGGTCGTCACGACGCCCGGCATCTTCTGCGTGTAGTCGAGGTTCAGCGCGCGCGTGAGCGCGGCCTGCGACGCATTGAACGGATCGAGCAGCGTGGCCTGTGCGCCGACGAGCGCGGTCGCGCGGTAGTTGAACGCGCTGTCGACACCCGTGTATTCGCCGTTCTGCGAGCCTTGCGCGATCGCCGTCTGCGGGCTCAGGAACGAGATGCCCGATTCGTCGTCCGCGCTCGGCGGGCCTTGCGTAAGGTCCGCGTTGGCAGCACCGGTGCGGATGAAGATCGGCACGAGCTGGTTGCGCAGCTTGCCGACGATCAGGATCCCCTTGCCGGCCTTCGCCGGATCGACCGCCGCGAGCGTCGGCGGAATCTGCGGCAGGTAGTTGAGCGACTGGAACGCCGGCGCATCGGGCCGCAGCGTGAACGGCTGGTTCACGGTCGCACTCGACGCGAGCGGCTGCCCGCCGTTCTTCTTGCCGAAGTTGTCGGTCTCGACGTAGCTGCCGTCGGCGTTGATCGTCACCTGCTGGTCGAGCGCCACCGGCTGGAAGCTCTGCGACGGCACCTGGTGATAGCCGAGCTGGTTGTACTTGCCGGCGATCTTCGTCAGGTCGGTTTCCAGCGACGAGAAGCTGATGAACGGGTAGTACGGGAACGTCGTCTGCGGAATCTTGCCGACGCCGATCACGCCGTTGAACTGGATCGTCGCGCCGGGAATCGCGCCGCCCAGCACGCCTTCGCCGAGGAACAGCCGCGCGGGCCGGTTCGGGTCGAGGCTCGCGTTCTGCATCCGGAACGTGCACTGGTTCAGCTTCACGGTCGGCAGCCCCGTTTCGTCGGCCAGCGTGCCGTCGACCACGTTGGCCGGCGCCGTGTCGCGCGTCGGCTGCACGGTGCCCGTGGTGGTCGGCACCGGCGATGCGAGGTACGTCATCCGGTACGTCATCTTCGTCGTGTCGAGCTGCACCTTCACGAGTTCACCCGACCCCGAACCGCCGATGAACACCGTGTTGTAGTCGATCGTCTGCGGGCACAGCCGGACCACCGGTGCGGGCGGCGGGTCGCCGTCGCCGCCACATGCCGCCAGCACGGGCGCGAGCGATGCCGCGGCCATCCATTGCTTCAAATTCATAGGAATCCTCTTGAAATTCTATTCGCCGGCGGCGACGCATGCGCCGCCGGTGTTACGTGTTCAGTGCAGGGTTACTGGACGAACGCGCCGACCGTGAAGAACGGGTTGACCTGGCTGTTGTTGACGACCATCGCGTAGACGTTGCCGGCCGTCACGATCCAGCCCGTATCGCCCTTCTTGAAGATCGCCACGTTGCCGCTGGCGCCCTTCGCGTTGAAGTCGCTGTTGGCCGTGACCGCGATCTTGCCGGGCGACGTCTGCGTATAGTCCAGCCCGAACTGAGCCGTCTCCGACGACGTCTGCGGATCGATGAATGCCGCGGTATTGCCCTGGAAGAGCGTCGACGTGTAGTTCGCCGCGATGGTCGATACGGCGGTGCCGTCGGTACAGTTTCCGGCAGACGGCGAGAAGAAATTGAATGTGGTGTTGTACACGCCTGGCAGGTCCGGATGCGGGACGAGCCCATTGAAGCCCGGCCCGGAAACCGCTGCGTTGCTCGACGGCCCGTTGTTGGTCACCACACCGCACGCGGATGCGCTGGTCGCACCGATGAATCCGCCCTTCAGCAGGTTCGTCGCCAGGGCTTTGGAAGGCGCGAGCATCGAGATGCCGACTTCCGCATCCGCCACTGAACCCAGCGGGTTGCCCGGCGCGGCATACGCATAGCCGACGCGAATCACGACCGGCACCAGCGCGCCGTTCAGCTTGCCGACGATCATCACGCCGTGCGCCTGGCTCGGCGTGATGATCACGAGCGGTTGCCCCTGGCCCGCACTCGGATACGGCTGGCCAGCCGGCGCGTTGCTGACGAATACGTTGTCGGACGTGCCGTCCGCATTCTTGCGCAACGTCCACGGCATGCCGGTCGTTCTGCAGGAGTAGTCGCTCCCCTGCGTGATCGTGCACGTCCCGTCGGCATTCAGCGTCTGGTTCCAGTTCACGACGTCCGGCTGCCATCCTTGTGGCGTCGTGGTCTGATAGCCGGTGCCCGTAGGCGACAGGTGAATGCCGACTTCGTTGTACGCACCGGCTACCTTCGTGAAATCCGTTTCAGTGTTGGTAAAGCCAATGAACGGATAGAAGTCGAACGTGCGCGACGGCACCGAGCCAATAAAGAAACCCGGCGCAAGTTCGATCCCCTGGAACGCGATCGTCGCGCCCGGAATCCCGCCACCGACCACACCGTTGCCGACGAACAGCATCGGCGGATCCGCGCGATTGATCGTCACCGAATACGTGCCGTCGCTCGTCACACCGCTGTCGAGCACGAACGCGCAGCGATTCTGTTCGGCGGTCGGGAGCGTGGTCGGATGATGAAACGCGCCGCTGATCGTCAGGCCCGCGCGCGTGTTGTTGATCTGCCCCGCAGACGTCGGCACGGACGAGTCGAGGAATTGCATCTGATAGGTGAGCTTCGTCGTGTCGAACTTCACCTTCACGTACTCGCCGCTACCTGCGCCGCCCGTATACGTCGTCGTGTAATCGAGCGCGTCCGGACACAGCTTCGTCACGACCGGCGGCGTCGTTTCAGCCCCGCTCGGCCCGCATGCGCTGCCCGAGCACTGCGGCACATTGATCGGCCCCGGATCGTCACCGCCGCCGCAACCGGCGACGAACGGCAGCGCCAGTACCGCGCACGACAGAATCGCCTTCCGCCATTCAGGAATGCAAATCATCAACCCCTCCTTTTCAGGTACGACAAGTCTCGTCCGGACAGGCTGCATGGCCCGCCGGTTGGTATCGCGCCGCGGCACGAACGCGCGGCGCATGACGGTGCGCGCAAGACGGCCGCGATGCCGGTCAGGCAAATGCGGCACACGCCGCGGCGGCAGACAAGCGCTCTCCCGCGGCGCCGTCAAGCGGCACGGCGCCGTGAGAACAATCGAAACGGGAAGTGGTTCGCCGCTACACGGCGACAGGGCAACGCAGGGTCGCGATCTGCATCGCGTCTGCATTCAGCGAAAAAACGGGAAACGGCAGTCCGACTGGCCCCGCGGAAAGGCGTCTCATGTATTGGTCTCCATCCGTACGCTTGATTCGTTATCGTGATGCGTCGTTTGTCGAGACTATGATCGGACGATACCCACAAGTAAATGGATGCAGAGTTCCAAACGACCGAAACCGCGCAATCCTAGCGTTTACACGGTATTTGACAGATTTTCAAACAGCCTTCAATTTATTTGCTCAGACAAATACCCAGGCTGTATAACACGCGTTTGAACAGCGGCTGCCAACTCGCGCCTGACCAAGCCAGCCGGGCCTGAGCCGCTTTCACGCATGTTGCGGCGCAACCTTACACGTCGATGATCGCGAGCGTGCCGTGGCTGCCCGGCAGCACCGCGTGAAGGGTTCCGGCCAGCGCCAGGTACATCTGCCCGGCCTCGACCACGACCGTCTCGCCCCCGACCTCGAGCATCATCCGGCCGTCGAGCACCAGCAGCCCTTCGTTGTAGTCGTGCACTTCCGCTTCATAAGCCTGCGCATCCATGCGCAGCACCTTGATCCTGGCCGGCCCCACCTCGCCGACGATCGTGGATTTCCACGCGACGGCCTGCGCCGCCGCCACGGATTTGAAATCGATCAAAGACATGCGCCCCGCTCCGTGAACGTTGAAAGGAACGCATTATCGCGAGCGCCACGCATACCGTCCCGGTACGGCGCGACGGCCTTCGGGCGGCACAGTCGGCCGGCCAGCCGCGCCGCCGCCGAACCGAAACGCGATCGCAACACGGTTTGCCAAAAACGGTTCAAATTGTTCACGCATCACAAATAAAGCGCCGTGTTATTCAGCGATCCACGGTCAATTCACGCAAATCCGGCGCCGGCAACGCGCGCCCTTTCCACGAGAATGCATTTCCATCTATCGATTGCTAATATGGCGGTCCCGCGATCCCGCACCACCATGCCGTTCGACATGACGCCCGTTCGCCATGCCGTCCCCGGTTCCGGCCGCTTCGCAGCGGCGGCGGCGCCGGGCACGCGCGGCGTACGTCGTTGCGCCGGCCGGCCGTGCCATCCGTGAGCATGCAACCGATCCTTTCCGTCTCCGACCTCTCCAAGACTTACGCGTCCGGCTTCCAGGCGCTGAAGCACGTGACCCTCGACATCCGCCCCGGCGAGATCTTCGCGCTGCTCGGGCCGAACGGCGCCGGCAAGACGACGCTGATCGGCTCGATCTGCGGCATCGTCAAGCCGACCGAAGGCCGCGTGACGGTCGGCGGCCACGACATCCGCGATCAATACCGCGCAGCCCGCGAAATGATCGGCCTCGTGCCGCAGGAACTGACGACCGACGCGTTCGAAACCGTCTGGGCGACCGTGTCGTTCAGCCGCGGCCTGTTCGGCAAGGCACCCGATCCCGCCTATATCGAGAAGACGCTGAAGGCGCTGTCGCTATGGGACAAGCGCGACAACAAGCTGATGACGCTGTCGGGCGGCATGAAGCGCCGCGTGATGATCGCGAAGGCGCTGTCGCACGAACCGCGCATCCTGTTCCTCGACGAACCGACGGCCGGCGTCGACGTCGAGCTGCGCCGCGACATGTGGAAGCTCGTCGATTCGCTGCGCGACAACGGCGTGACGATCCTCCTGACCACGCACTACATCGAGGAAGCCGAGGAAATGGCCGACCGGATCGGCATCATCCTCGGCGGAGAGCTCGTGCTCGTCGAGGAAAAGCACGAACTGATGCGCAAGCTCGGCAAGAAGCAGCTCACGGTGCAGCTCGAGCACCCGCTCGCGGACGTGCCGCCCGCACTCGCGCCGTTCGGCCTCGAACGCGCGGACGACGGCGCCGCGCTCGTCTACACGTACGACTCGCAGCGCGACGACGCGAGCATCGCGAAGCTGATCAACGCGCTCGGCTCGGCCGGCATCGGCTTCCGCGACCTGCATACGACGCAGAGCTCGCTCGAGGACATTTTTGTCAGCCTGATCGACAACCGCCGCAACGGCATGCAAGGAGCCTAACGCATGAACCTGCATGGCATCCGCGCGATCTACCGCGCAGAAATGGCCCGCACGCGCCGCACGCTGATGCAGAGCATCATCGCGCCGGTGATCTCCACGTCGCTGTATTTCGTGGTGTTCGGCTCCGCGATCGGCTCGCGCATCAGCGACGTGAACGGCATCGGCTACGGCTCGTTCATCGTGCCGGGGCTCGTGATGCTGTCGCTGCTGTCGCAGAGCATCTCGAACGCGTCATTCGGCATCTACTTCCCGCGCTTCACGGGTACGATCTACGAGATTCTCTCCGCGCCCGTGTCGTACTGGGAGATCGTGATCGCGTACGTGGGCGCGGCCGCGTCGAAGTCGATCCTGCTCGGCGTGATCATCCTCGCCACGGCCGGCCTGTTCGTGCCGCTGCACATCCTGCATCCGTTCTGGATGGTGCTGTTCCTCGTGCTGACGGCGATCACGTTCAGCCTGTTCGGCTTCGTGATCGGCATCTGGGCCGACAGCTTCGAGAAGCTGCAGCTCGTGCCGCTGCTGATCATCACGCCGCTCACGTTCCTCGGCGGCAGCTTCTACTCGGTCGACATGCTGCCGCCCGCGTGGCGCGTCGTCACGCTGTTCAACCCGATCGTCTACCTGGTCAGCGGCTTCCGCTGGTCGTTCTACGGGATCGCCGACGTGCACGTGGGCGTCAGCCTCGGCGCAACGTCGCTGTTCCTCGTGATCCTGCTGGCGATCGTCGCGTGGATGTTCCGCACCGGCTACAAGCTGAAGAACTGACGCAAAACGGCCGCACCCCGCACCGCCGGCGATGACGCATTTGGGCAAGCAGGCGGCGCTTTTCCTCTGATGCGGCATTTTGTGGTCGCGTCTACTGAATACCGAAGCATCGGGGCCTTGGAGCATGCGCTGCGAGGCCCCTATTCATTTCAGAGGACGCCATGCCCGCCGCCACCGCTCCCGCCTCCGCCGCCGCCCGGCTCGAACGCCTGCCGTTCTCCGGCTATCACAAGCGGATCTTCTTCATCATCGCGATCGCGTTCTTCTTCGATTCGGTCGACCTCGGCACGATGACGTTCGTGCTCGGCTCGATCCGCAAGGAGTTCGGCCTGTCGACCGCGGCCGCCGGCCTCGTCGCGAGCGCGAGCTTCTTCGGGATGGTGCTCGGCGCGGCCGTCGCCGGCCTGCTCGCCGACCGCTTCGGCCGCCGGCCCGTGTTCCAGTGGAGCATGGTGCTGTGGGGCGCGGCCTCCTACCTGTGCTCGACCGCGCAGAGCGTCGACGCGCTGATCGTCTACCGCGTGCTGCTCGGGATCGGGATGGGGATGGAATTCCCGGTCGCGCAGACCTTGCTGTCCGAATTCGTGCCGACCGAGAAGCGCGGCCGCCTGATCGCGCTGATGGACGGCTTCTGGCCGCTCGGCTTCATCACGGCCGGCATCGTCGCGTACTTCGTGCTGCCGCAGTTCGGCTGGCGCACCGTGTTCGCGCTGCTCGCGATTCCCGCCGTGTTCGTGCTCGTCGTGCGCCGCATCGTGCCGGAATCGCCGCGCTGGCTCGAGCATGTGGGCCGGCACACGGAAGCCGACACGGTGATGCACACGATCGAGGCGAAGGTGATGCGCTCGGCCGGCGTCACGACGCTGCCGCCGCCGTCGCGGCTCGCCGAGCCGGTCGTCGCCCGCGGGCGCGGCGCGCTGCGCGAGATCTGGAGCGGCGCGTACCGCCGCCGCACGGTGATGGTGTGGCTGCTGTGGTTCTTCGCGCTGCTCGGCTTCTACGGCCTCACGTCGTGGCTCGGCGCGCTGCTGCAGCAGGCCGGCTTCGAAGTGACGAAATCGGTGTTCTACACGGTGCTGATCTCGCTCGGCGGCGTGCCGGGTTTCCTGTGCGCCGCGTGGCTCGTCGAACGCTGGGGGCGCAAGCCGACCTGCATCGCGTCGCTGATCGGCGGCGGCGCGATGGCGTTCGCCTACGGCCAGAGCGCGCTGTACGGCGGCAGCATGGCGCTGCTGATCGGCACCGGCCTCGCGATGCAGTTCTTCCTGTTCGGGATGTGGGCCGCGCTGTACACGTACACGCCGGAGCTGTACGGCACCGGCGCGCGCGCGACGGGCTCGGGCTTCGCATCGGCGATCGGGCGGGTCGGCTCGTTGATCGGGCCTTACGTGGTCGGCGTCGTGCTGCCCGTGTTCGGCCAGGGCGGTGTGTTCACGCTCGGTGCGTTGTCGTTCGTCGCGGCCGCGTTCGCCGTTTGGACGCTCGGGATCGAGACGAAGGGCCTCGCGCTGGAACAGCTCGCGGCGGGCGACGAAGCAGGTGGCGGTGGCAGGTATGCGGCTGCGGCGGACAAGGTGTCCTGAGCGCGCAATCAGCCCGGGGGGTTCTTGACGGCCGGGAAGGTGTTCAGCGCTCGGCTCGGTTTGACGCTGCGTGAAGTGACAGGATTCGCGACCGGATCGAGGCTGCTAGACTGAATCGAGGCACCGAGTCGCGCGCGCCCAGCGACGCATTGCGGCGATCGCGCGACGGTGGTGTCCGGCCCCCACTGCCCGCGCAAGGATCGCATCGATGGACCACGCTCGTATCGAAGAAATCCGCAGCGGCCTGTTTCGCGCAACGACCTACATCGACAAGCTGAAGCTCGGCTTCAGCCAGTTCTTCGTCCGCTCGCCGAACGGCGACGTCGTCTGCATCGAAACGGGCACGCGTTCCAATTTTCCGCAACTGACCGCGAGCCTCGCGACCGTCGGCATCACGCCGTCGATGGTGAGCAGCGTGATCGTCCCGCATTTTGAAGTCGACGAGATGGGCGCGCTGCCCGATTTCCTCGCGGCCAATCCGGCGCTCGTCGCGTACGCGCATCCGATCTGCACGCACGGGCTGGCCGATATTTTCGGTGTGCGTGCGAAACCGCTGAAGGACGGCGAGCCGACGACGATTTCCGGCGTCGACGTCGTGCCGATCTTCACGAAGCACGTCCATCAATGGGATGCGTTGGTCGTGTATCTGCCGGCGTACAAGGCGCTGCTGTCGTCGGACATCCTGATGCGCTTCGGCGACGAAGCCGCCGACGATCCGCTGCCGGCGATCGTCGAGTCGATCCGGCGCTCGGATTACCTGCCGTCGCTCGCCCACCTCGCGAGTGCGCTACGCCGGATCCAGGCGCTCGATCTCGACGTCATCCTGCCGATGCACGGCCCGGCCATCACGCACGACATCCCGCGCGTGCTCACCGGCGCGATCGCGCATTGCGAGGCCGCCGCCGCTTAAACAGCGGAGGCGGCAATCCAGCGGCGGTGCAGCTGGTTCCGGTCAGGCGCTGGCGACGACGAACTCTTCGGCCGCCTTGCGCTGGACCGCGGCCATCACCGCCAGTTCGCGCTTGCTGCGCGTATCGCCGGACACGACACCCGTCGCGTTCTTCGCCTTCGCACCCAGCGGGAAAAAGACAAACGACGCGCCAGCCGGAGCCGCCGGCTCGGCACGCAGGCGTTTGTTCAGGATTTTCAGGTACTTCTTCTTCGAGACTTCCTTAGCAGCCATGGCATCCTCCGCGTGAACGTGGTGAGGATCAGCATACCAGTTTTGGCGACGGGCTCCGCGGCAGGGCCCGCCGGTGCACACGCCATTGAAAATTTGTCGTGCCCGATGTCGAATCTCGTCGCCGTCGCGCGTCGTATTGTCGTAACCGCTCGTTTTTGCCGTCGGCACAGCCGGCGGCGCCCCCTCATTCCCTTCAAGGAGAAACGACCATGCGCGTCCTCGTCATCGTCAAAGCCACCACCGATTCCGAATCCGGCCGGATGCCCGACCCCGAAATGATTGCCGCGATGGGCCGGTTCAACGAAGAACTGGCGCAAGCCGGCATCCTGCTCGCCGCCGACGGGCTGCACCCGAGCATGCGCGGCAAGCGCGTGCACTTCGCCGGCAAGAACCGCTCCGTCACCGACGGCCCGTTCGCCGAAACGAAGGAACTCGTCGCCGGCTTCTGGCTGTGGCAGGTGAAATCGATGGAAGAAGCGGTCGAATGGGTGAAGCGCTGCCCGAACCCGATGCCCGGCGACTCCGACATCGAGATCCGCCCGCTGTTCGAGGTGGAAGACTTCAGCCCGGCCTTCACGGAAGCATTGCAAGAGCAAAAGGCACGGCTGAACGCGCAAGCCGAGGCCGGGAAGCCCGCTTGAGTCAGCCGGCGTCCGACGGTTTTGCACGACCGCCGGGCGCCGCCCCTACCCGCTGGCGCGTGCGCGGCTCACGCGCGCTTGCGCGGCACCGCGAGCCGCTCGACCGCGCCGCCGGTCACGTCCCTGAACATCCCGGCATTGCCATACGCCCGCGCGGCAAGCATCGCGCCATAGACCAGCGAGACGAACGTCGCGGCCTCGGTCTGCACCGACACGCCCGGCTGCACGACACCGTCTTGCACCCCTGCCTCGAGCACACGCACCAGCCACGCGGAAAGGTCGTCGAAATGGGCCTTCACCGCCCGCGCGACTTCGTCAGGCAGCGCCGGCAGCTCCGCGCCGAGCATGC
Source organism: Burkholderia sp. Se-20378 (assembly GCF_017104665.1). NCBI lineage: Bacteria > Pseudomonadati > Pseudomonadota > Betaproteobacteria > Burkholderiales > Burkholderiaceae > Burkholderia > Burkholderia sp. Se-20378. Next base: position 23,143 of record NZ_JAAGPG010000077.1, read on the forward strand.
CGGCGACGCAGAACGGCGCGCTGTCGTCCGCGATGCAGCGTTCCCAGTAGCCGATGTACGCGCGCATCTGCACCAGCGCGTCGGCGCCGCTCGACTCGAGTAGCGACATATCGGCATCGAAATTCGCCTGCGACTGCTGCAGCACGGCGACCGCCAGATCCGCCTTCGTCGGGAAATGGTGGTGAATGCTCGCCTTCCGGATGTCGATCGCGTCGGCGATGTCGGCATAGCTGAACCCGCTGTAGCCGCGCCGCATGATCAGTTGCCGCCCGGCTTCGAGAATGCGGCCCGCCGTACTGTCCCCCGTTACCGTCATATCTGCCTACCATCTAGTCGGATGAAAAACAGGGATAGTTTACCGCCCTGAGATAGTCTTTTCCAGTCGCAATTTCTCCTTGCCGCCCATCCTACCTACTAGTAGGATGTCTACATCGACAGAACAAGACGCCTGTCGATATCCGACGGTTTCCTACCCTGTCTTCCTTCTGGAGAATGAAAATGAATCGCTCGTCCCAACTTCGCCGCATCGCTGTCGCACTCGCCGTTTCCGCCGCCGCATTCGGCTCGCACGCCGCCGTTGCCGCCCCCGTCAAGAACGTCGTGCTGGTCCACGGCTACTTCGCCGACGGCTCGGGCTGGCAAGCCGTCTCGAACATCCTGACGCGCGACGGCTACAAGGTTTCCGTCGTTCAACAGCCGGAAACGTCGTTCGACGACGACGTGAAGGCAACCCGGCGTGTCGTCGACGCGCAGGACGGCCCGAGCATCCTCGTCGGCCACAGCTACGGCGGCGCGGTGATCACCGAAGCCGGCAACGACGACAAGGTTGCGGGCCTCGTCTACGTGGCCGCGTTCCAGCCCGATACCGGCGAAAGCCCGCTCGACCTGACCAAGAAGACGCCGCCCGCGACGAAGGCGATCAAGGCCACCGAAGACGGCCATCTGTACTTCGACGAAGCGTCGTTCCACGCCGACTTCGCGGCCGACGTGCCGGCCGCCGAAGCGAAATTCATGGCGATCTCGCAGGTGACGCCGGCCGCGCAGTCATTCGGCGTGCCGATCACGCACGCCGCATGGCGGACCAAGCCGAGCTGGGCCGTGGTCGCCACCGCGGACCGTGCGATCAACCCCGAGCTCGAACGCTTCATGACGCAACGGGCCGGCAGCAAGACGATCGAACTCAAGTCGAGCCACGTCGCGTACATCTCGCATCCGGCCGAAGTCGCGAAGCTGGTCGAACAGGCCGCCAAGGGTGCCGGCAAGGAGTGACGCAACGCATTGCCCGCTTCCACCTGTTGACGTCTCTCCTCCGAGTAACGTATCGTTTTGATACGTTACTCGGAGCATTCTTTCCCTCATGCATTCCCGTTTCGACCGTTTTCGCACCACACCGCTCGGCGTCCAGCTCGAAGCGCTGATCGTGCAACCCGCGCACTACGTCGAATTCGCGGCGCTGTCGCGCGTCGGCGTCGCCGCAATCGGTGCGATCCAGCACGAGATCGCACTGAAGTTCCCCGAAATCGAAACCGACACGACAGCCCGCCAGTTCTGCGGTGCGATGGTCGCGGAAGTGATGCGCCGCCACGGCCACGACGTCGTGCAGGCGCGCGGGCGGCTCGGCGGCACGCTGTTCAGCTACGGCGCGGTGTTCAGCGCGTATCCGCAGTTGCTGCCGTTCGTCGACGTCGTCGCCGCGCTGGCCCGCCTGCCCGACCGGCTCGCCGCGTATGCGGCGCACGTGCCGGCCGCACTGTGGACACGCCGCCCCGACGGCACGGGCTTCTCGCTCGTCGAGCACGCCTGCCACCTGCGCGATCTCGACGCGATATTCGCCGAACGCATCGACGCCGTGCGCACGCTCGAACTGCCGGTGATCGCGTCCGTCGACGGTACCGTGCTCGCCGCGCAACGCGACTATCTCGCGCAGCCGCTCGACGCTGCCGTCACGGCATTCCGCACCGGCCGCGCCGCGCTGTGTGCAACCGCGGCCGCCCTCGATTCCGCGCAGCTCGCGCGCTGCGGGTTGCGCGACGGCGTCCGCCGCATGTCGCTCGACGAACTCGTGCGCGAGTTGCTCGACCACGACCGCACGCACGTGCTCGAGCTCGACGAACTGCTCGCCGAACTCGAATTGCCGCCCCTTCCTTCCGCGCCCGCTCCATGACCCAGCCCACGCCCGCCGTCTTCATTCACGGTTTCATCGGCACGCTCGACGTGCGCGGATGGAACGGCCCGCAGCTCGCCCCCGACCTGCTCGGCTACGGCGCGCATCGCGCGGTACCGTTCGATGCGATCACACTCGCCGCGCAGGTCGAGCATCTTCGCCACACCGTCGATACGCACTTCGGTGCGCAACCGGTCGATGTCGTCGGCCACTCGGTCGGCGGCGCGATCGCGATGCTGTTCGCACATGCACATCCGGAACGCGTGCGGCGGATCGTCAACGTCGAAGGCAACTTCACGCTCGACGATGCGTTCTGGTCGGCGTCGGTCGGACGCATGACGCCCGCCGAAGCCGACACGATGCTCGACGGCCTGCGTGCCGATCCGCCCGGCTGGCTGCGTCGCTCGATCGACGCGCCGTCGCCGGGCCTGCTCGACGATGCCCGCCGCTGGCTCGCGCATCAGCCCGCATCGACGCTGCGCGCGATGGGCCGCTCGGTG
>NZ_JAAGPG010000771.1:0-2769 GCF_017104665.1 Burkholderia sp. Se-20378
TCTTCGAGGCCGCCCGTGGCGAGCAGGTGCGGATCGTCGAACAGGTCGTGCGGTTTCGTGATCGGCGCGTACGGCAGGCCATTCGATTCGAAGATCGCGCCGATCTCCGCGGCCGAATGCGGCGCGAGCCGCGCGCGCAACTCGGGCAGCAGCCAGTCGCGCGCCTGCACGCGCAGGTTGTTGGTCGCGAGGCGCGGATCGTCCTTCAGCGCGGTCAGGCCGAATGCATCGCAGAACAGTGCCCACTGCGTATCCGACACGACCGCGAGAAAGATCTGTTCGCCATCCTTGACGGCAAACACGTCGTAGACGGCCCACGCGGAAATGCGGCTCGGCATCGGCGATGCGGCCTGCCCGGTCACCGCGAATTGCATCATGTGCTGCGCGACGAGGAACACGTTGTTCTCGAACAGCGAACTCTGCACCTGCTGGCCACGGCCGGTGCGCTCGCGCTGCGCGAGCGCGGCCATCGCACCGATCGCACCGAACATGCCGCCCATGATGTCGTTCACGCTCGCGCCCGCGCGCAGCGGCCGCCCTTCCGGGCCCGTCATGTACGCGAGGCCGCCCATCATCTGCACCACTTCGTCGAGCGCGGTGCGGTGCTCGTACGGCCCCGGCAGAAAGCCCTTGTGCGACACGTACACGAGGCCCGGATTCAACGCGGACAGCGCCGGATAACCGAGGCCGAGCCGGTCCATCGTGCCGCTCTTGAAGTTCTCGCTGAACACGTCCGCCGTCGCGATGAGCCGCAGCACGATCTCCAGCCCGCGCGGATCTTTCACGTCGACGGCAAGGCTCTTCTTGTTGCGGTTGAACATCCCGAAGAAACCCGCACCCGAACCGCGCAGCGCGCGGGTGCTGTCGCCCGCGATCGGTTCGATCTTGATGACCTCCGCGCCGAGATCGGCGAGCAGCATCCCGCAGGTCGGGCCCATCACCATGTGCGTCATCTCGATCACGCGCACACCTTCGTACGGCAGTGGCGAAGCCGGTTGGCGGTCGTTCATTGCGCGACTCCCGACAGGCATCCTTCCGGTTGCTCCGCGGTGGGAGAACGGCCGTCCGCGTAACGGAAGCCCTTCGGCAACCCGGCGTCCGGCACGTGGCCATACAGCGCCTCGTCCGGCAGCGCCGCGTGCAGGATCGCGCGCGCGGCAAGCAGCGCGTCGACGTCGACTCCCGTGTCGAATCCCATCGATTCGAGCAGGAACACGAGATCCTCGGTGACGATGTTGCCGGTCGCGCCCGGCGCGTACGGACAACCGCCGAGTCCGCCCTGGCTCGCGTCGATCGTCGTCACGCCCGCGTCGAGCGCCGCGACGACGTTCGCGAGCCCCTGCCCGCGCGTATTGTGGAAATGCGCGCCGCCCGCCTTGTCGCCGACTTCGCGGTGCAGCCGGGCGAACAGCCGGCGCACCTGCGCCGGGTTCGCATAGCCGCTCGTGTCGGACAGCCCGATTTCGTCGACGCCACATTCGGCCATCGCCACCGCCATCGCGATCGTCTCGTCGTCGCTGACGGCGCCCGCGATCGTGCAGCCGAACGCGACCGACACGCCCGCCTCGATCTGCACCGACGGAAACCGCGCATTGCGCAGCGCGACGATCGCGCGCACCTCGTCGACCATCTGCGCGGGCGTCTTGCGGATGTTCGCCAGCGAGTGCGCCTCCGTCACCGACACCGGCAGCGTCAGTTTGTGCACGCCTGCCTCGAATGCGCCCTCGGCACCGCGCAGGTTCGGCGCAAGCGCAGCGACATGCAGCCCGGGAATCGCCAGCGCGTGTGCAACGACTTCGCCCACATCGGCCATCTGCGGCAACAGCCTGGCCGGCACGAACGACCCGACCTCGATCTCGCGCAGGCCGGCCGCGGCCAGCGCGGTGATCCAGCCCAGCTTGCCGGCCGTCGGCATCACGGCCTTGATGCTCTGCAGGCCGTCGCGCGGCCCGACCTCGCTGACCAGCACCTTCGGGTATTCGGAAACGCTCATTTGACACTCCATCGTTCTATCTGAAAGAACATCGTTCTGTTTGATAGAACTCTAAGCGCGCGTCGAATGGGCGGTAAGCGGGGTATACCCGTGAAATTGCGATTTTATGGAACTTGAGTTCTGCCAGACAGAACGATATAGTCGACCGATCATCATCCGAAGGAAGCAGGCAGTGCCCAAGACTCACACCGATCACGCCGGCAGCGAGCCCGATTCGCCGGCCGAAGAAACGTCCAGCGGCGTCGCCGTTCTCGATCGCGCGTTCGCGATCCTCCGTGCGTTCGGGCAGACCGACGACCGGCTGTCGCTCGCGGAGCTGTCGCGCCGCACCGGGCTGTACAAGAGCACGATCCTGCGCCTGCTCACGGCGCTCGAACATGGCGGCTTCATGCGCAAGCTCGACGACGGCCAGTACGCGATCGGGCACGAGCCGCAGCGGCTCGCCGCGCTGTACCAGCGTTCTTTCCGGGTCGGCCCGGTGGTCGAGCCGCTGCTCGAGACGCTGAGCCGCGAACTCGGCGAAACGGCGTCGTTCTACGTGCGCCAGGGCGACATGCGCTCGGTGCTGTACCGGGTCGAGCCCGCGCGTGCGGTGCGCGTGTCGATTCGTGTCGGCGAGGAGTTTCCGGTGCGCCAGGGCGCGTCCGGGAAGGTGCTGCTGGCGTTCACCGACATGCAGGATGCGCAATGGAACGACGTGCGCGAACAGCTGTGGGCCGCGTCGTACGGCGAGCGCGATCCCGAGACGGCGTCGGCGTCCGCGCCCGTGTTCGGTG
>NZ_JAAGPG010000772.1:0-3052 GCF_017104665.1 Burkholderia sp. Se-20378
TCCGTCGCGCCGCTCTACGACGTGCCGGGGCAGGAACACCATCAAGAACAACACCAAGGAGAACCTTCATGATCGGTTACACGTTCGGCTTCAGCAGCGTCCTGATCGTCTTCGTCGTCGTGCTCGTCGCGTCGTCGATCCGCATCTTCCGCGAGTACGAGCGCGGCGTGGTGTTCATGCTCGGCCGGTTCTGGAAAGTGAAGGGGCCGGGGCTCGTGCTGATCATCCCGATCGTCCAGCAGGTCGTGCGGATCGACCTGCGCACCGTCGTGTTCGATGTGCCCGCGCAGGACGTGATCACGCGCGACAACGTGTCCGTGAAGGTCAATGCGGTCGTGTATTTCCGCGTGGTCGATCCGGAGAAGGCCGTGATCCAGGTGGCGCGCTTCTTCGAGGCGACGAGCCAGCTCGCGCAGACGACGCTGCGCGCGGTGCTCGGCAAGCACGAACTCGACGCGCTGCTCGCCGAGCGCGAGCAACTGAACGCCGACATCCAGAAAACGCTCGACGCGCAGACCGATGCGTGGGGGATCAAGGTATCGACGGTCGAGATCAAGCACGTCGACCTGAACGAGACGATGATCCGCGCGATCGCGCGGCAGGCCGAGGCCGAGCGCGAGCGGCGCGCGAAGGTGATTCATGCGGAAGGGGAACTGCAGGCGTCGGAGAAACTGCTGCAGGCCGCGCAACGGCTCGCGCTGCAGCCGCAGGCGATGCAGCTGCGCTACCTGCAGACGCTGACGACGATCGCGGCGGACAAGAACTCGACGATCGTGTTTCCGCTGCCGGTCGATCTGCTGGGGGCGTTGCTGGAGCGGATGGGGGGGAAGCAGGAGGGGTGAGGCAGGCATTGAACGCCGGCACGGACGCCGTGACTTGTGCGGCGAGCACGTCGCTTTCGACGCGATTCAATTTTGACGTGCAGTCGATACTTCGCTAGCATCACCGATGAAAACGCTGGGGACGCCTCTCGACGACGCGCAACACTTCAGACGGCAAAAGGACGCGCAAGCGTCCTTTTTTTATTGCCGAATTGCTATCGGCCTTGCGCGCACTTCGAGTTCTGGATCGGTCCGTTTGCCGGATTCGTTGTCGCCTCGGGCCTGGCGGCCATGCAGCGCCCCCCTCAGAGACGGCCTCTTGTCTAGAGCCTACCCTCCATTTCCCCCTTCCATTAGGACAAATCCTCACTCCCGGGCACCCGGAACCGTCTATGATCATTACATCGCTCAATGACACATTAAATGCTGACTGAATAACCCGCACCGGTGACGCCGGCGGGCGCGTTCCGGATCAGCGCCCCAAACGGAGACGCATCATGGCCGACCACCATCCGCTGCCGGAAGTCCACCTCGATGAGCTGCCGCAATTCCGCGCGGTCCAGCAGCTTGCGTACCGCTGCGTCGAAACCGTCGGCGCGATGCTCTACCCCGGCATCACCGAAAAGGAAGCCGCGCGCCTGCTGACCGAATGGCTGCAGGACAACGGTGTGCACGACTGGCTGCACAAGCCGTTCGCGTGGTTCGGCGACCGCACCGCGTTCGAAGGCTTCTCGGGCCTCAAGCACATGGGCGGCTTCAATCTCGCGTTCTTCCCGAGCAACCGCCAGCTCGAGACCGACATGCCGGTGATCCTCGACGTCGCGCCGGTGCTCGACGGCATCGTGGCCGACGTCGGCTACGCGCACTGCCTCGGCCACAACCCGATCCTCGAACAGCTGCAGGACGACCTGATGGACCACCGCGACATGATCGTGCGGCTCGTGAAGGAGCGCCGGTCGATGGCCGAGGTCGCGCAGGAAGTCGACGCGCTGTGCCGCCGCCAGGGCGTCGAGCCGCGCCACAAGGCCTATCCGTTCAAGGTGCTCGCGCATCGCGTCGCGAAGATCCACAAGCTGTCGAAGCCGCGCTTCGTCGCGCGCTTCGGGCTGAACGCCACGCGCAACCTGCTGCTCGACCAGGGCCGCGCGGCGAAACAGCAAGGCTGGTCGCCGCTGTGGTCGATCGACCGCCGCTCCGAGCATGCGCCGGTGCCGGGCCTGTGGGCCGTCGAGCCGCATCTCGGCTTTGCCGGCGTCGGCGCGAAATTCGAAGAGCTGCTGGTCATCACCGAAGACGACGCGTACTGGCTCGACGAAGACCTGCCGCACGTGCGCCGCTGGCAGCGCCGTCAGGCCGAGCGTACGCAGGCCATTGCGACCGTGCCGGCCGCCGCCTGACGCGAACGCGCCCTTCCTCCGACTCCCTGAACGACGGACTCACGATGCAGCCTCTTTCCGACGAAGCGCCGCTGGCCCTGTTCGAATCGGTTCATAGCGAAACGGCAGTCGCCTCCGGCGACCTGACGCTCGCGGTCAAGACCTGGGGCGATCCGGCCCGCTCGCCGGTCGTGCTGGTGCACGGCTATCCCGACGACAGCAGCGTCTGGCAGCACGTCGCGCCGCTGCTCGCGCGCAAGCACTACGTGATCGCGTACGACGTGCGCGGCGCGGGCCTGTCCGGCGTGCCGAAACGCACGGCCGACTACCACCTCGCGAAGCTGACCGACGACTTCGTCGCGGTGATCGACGCGCTCTGCCCCGGCCGCGCCGTGCACCTGATCGCGCACGACTGGGGCTCGATCCAGGGCTGGGAGTTCGTCACCGATCCGCGTCTCGCCGGCCGGATCGCGTCGTACACGTCATGCTCGGGGCCGTGCCTCGACCACGTCGGCTTCTGGCTGCGCGAACGCGTGCTGCGCCCGACGCCCGCATCGCTCGCCAAGCTCGGCGGCCAGCTCGTGCGGTCGTGGTACGTGTACCTGTTCCACCTGCCGTTCATCCCCGAGCTCGGCTGGCGGCTGTGGCTCGGCCGCGCGTGGCCGCGCCTGCAGATCGGAAGAGCACACGTCTGCCCTCCACGACGCTCTTCCGATCTTGATCGCGCCCGACTGGGGCTCGATCCAGGGCTGGGAGTTCGTCACCGATCCGCGTCTCGCCGGCCGGATCGCGTCGTACACGTCATGCTCGGGGCCGTGCCTCGACCACGTCGGCTTCTGGCTGCGCGAACGCGTG
>NZ_JAAGPG010000773.1:0-2990 GCF_017104665.1 Burkholderia sp. Se-20378
TCGAAGGCGTCGGCCCCGCGATGCACTGACCGGTAGCCGGCGGCTGGCGGCGTCCACCGCCGCCATCGAACCCGGGCGCGCATCGTCGCGCCCTTTTTTATGCGTGCGTGGCCCGGCACCCGCTCTCGTTTCACCGGGCGTTTCGGGCCGATCAGTCGCGCCGATGACGCCCACCCCGCCCCCGCTCCGCTCAAACGCCTGTTTGACTTCAGGCCGGTTGCCCGCCCCACGGGCTTTCCCCTCCGATTTTTAACGCAGTCGTACATCGACCCGCCACATTTGCGACAATGGCGGACTTTGACCCACGCGCCGCCGCCGAACATCGCCTCACCGTCGCCGCATAACCGCCTGCTTCCGATGTCGCTTCCCCATATCGATCTGCTGTACTCGTTGTCCGGCCTGTTCGTCGGCATCCTCGTCGGCCTGACGGGCGTTGGCGGTGGTTCGTTGATGACGCCGATCCTCGTGCTGCTGTTCGGCGTCCACCCCGCAACGGCGGTCGGTACCGACCTGCTGTACGCGGCCGCGACCAAGGCCACCGGCACGCTCGTCCACGGCCTTAAAGGCTCGATCGACTGGCGCATCACGGGCCGGCTCGCGGCGGGCAGCGTCCCGGCCGCGGCCGTCACGCTGTGGTGGTTGCATACGCACGGGATGAACGCGCCGGGCACCGCGCGAATGATCCAGCTCGTGCTCGGCGTCGCGCTGCTGCTCACGTCGCTCGCGCTGATCTTCCGGCCGCAGCTCACCGCGTTCGCCGCACGCAACCCGCTCGCGCCGAGCCCCGCGCGCACGCTGTGGTCGACCGTACTGACGGGTGCCGTGCTCGGCGTGCTCGTGTCGATGACGTCGGTCGGCGCCGGCGCAATCGGCGTGACCGTACTCCTGCTGCTGTATCCGGCACTTGCGACGACCCGCATCGTTGGCTCCGACATCGCGCACGCGGTGCCGCTCACGCTCGTCGCGGGCATGGGCCACTGGCTGCTCGGCTCGGTCGACTGGTCGATGCTGCTGTCGCTGCTGCTCGGCTCGCTGCCCGGCATCGTGCTCGGCAGCCTGCTGTCGGCACGCGCACCGGAGCGGCTGCTGCGCAACCTGCTCGCCGCGACGCTCGTCGCGGTCGGCATCCGGCTCGTGCTCGCGTAACACACGGCGCGAACGCCCTGTCCTCGGCGGTTTGACGCCGGTTCGCGACCGGCGCATGACGCACCGCCCCCTCGCCCGCCACGAATGAAAACAGCCCGACCGGCCTGCGCCGATCGGGCTGTCGTCCATCCGGGGCGGCGCAAGCCGCCCGCGGCGCTTACTGCCCCTGCTGCTGCAACTTCTGCTGCTTGAGCTGCTGCGTGCGCATCTGCAGCTTCAACACGCGCTGCAGCGCGGTACGGTTCGCCAGGATGCCGTCGTAGAAGTTGGCGAGATCGCCCTTCAGCGCGGTCCGCGACGCGTCGTTCAGGTAGATCATGTGGCCCGACGGGTAGTTCTTGATCGTCAGGTTCTGCGCCTTGAGCGTCGGGTCGAGCGGCATCTGCGCGAGCGTCAGCTCCGTCTGGTGGAACGGCGTGACCGCGTCGAAATAGCCGTTGGCCGACAGCACCTTCAGGTCCGGGTTCACGCTCATCGTCGATGCGAGGTCGCCGGCCGTGTACAGCGTATTGCCGCCGCCCTTGTTCGCGCCGGTCGGATCCGTGTGGCTGAAGTCCCAGTTGTTGAAGACCTGGTCGTTCAGGTCCACGAACGACGACGTCGACGTGTACTTGAGGTCGGTGTTGATGTAGCTGTTCCACAGCACCGTGTACGCGCCGCCGACGTTCGTGATCGACGGATCGTTGCTGCCCGAGTTCGGCAGGATGTACGGCGCGATGCCCTTGCCCGTGAAGTTCGCGCGACCGTCGTACTGGCCGATCTGCGTGCCCGGCACGAGCGTCAGGAAGAACGTGTACGGCGGGTTGTCGTCCGACGACGGCACGTTGCCGAGCGCGGCCGGGTTGCCGAACGTCTGGATCAGCGACGTCGGATCCGTGCCGATGTACGAACCCATCTGCTGCGCGGTCTGCAGGTTCAGGTTCAGGCGCACGTTCACGAAGCCGCCGTCCTGCGGGTTCGGCTTCTGCGCGAGCGGCGCGAGCGTGTTGTCCGCATAGTTGCGGGCCTGGATCATGTACGCGTCGAGGTCGGTCGGCGTCGGGTTGAGCGTCGTCTTCTTCCAGTAGAACGCATCGGCCGCGAGCGTCGGGAACGTGCCCGGCGCGGACAGCGCATTCGCGTAGTCGAGGATCGACGACTGCAGCGTGATCCCGTTCAGGTCGATGCCGTCCTCATGCAGCACCCACGACACGACCGCGCTGCGCGCGGTGCCGTACGACTCGCCGTACAGGAACTTCGGCGAATTCCAGCGCGAGTACTTGGTCAGGTAGCGCTGGATGAAGCGGTCGATCGAGCGGGCGTCCTGGTCGGTGCCCCAGAAGTCCTTGTTCTTCGCCGGGGCGATCGCCGTCGAGTAACCGGTGCCGACCGGGTTGATGAACACGAGGTCGGTGCGGTCGAGCAGGCTGTCCGGGTTGTCGAGCAGCTTGTACGGCGCGGGCGGCGTGAAGTTCGGGAACGACGACTGCAGGCGCTTCGGCCCGTACGAGCCGAGCAGCAGGTAGACCGACGACGAGCCGGGGCCGCCGTTGTAGAAGAACGTGACCGGGCGCGGCTTCGACGGGTCCGGATTGTCCTGCGTGTACGCGACGTAGAACATCTTCGCGTTCGGCGCCGACGTGGTCGGATCGATCGTCGTCAGGTGGCCCGTGGTGGCCGTGTACTTGATGGTCTTGCCGCCGATCGTGACCGTACGGTGCACGACGGCCGCCCCTTCCGTGGAATCCGTGACCGCGTCGTTCGGCCCGGTGCCGTACACGTCGTTGTCGACGTACGGCTGGTCGGCCGCTGCGGCCGTCGCGTTGGTGTTGGCCGACGTGCTGGCGCCGGCCGACGTCGCGGCC
>NZ_JAAGPG010000774.1:0-3119 GCF_017104665.1 Burkholderia sp. Se-20378
CAGGCCGACCAGCAGGCGTGGATGGTCGCGCTGCTCGGCAGCCTGTACGACGCGGTGGCGCGTGCGTCGCGCGACTGGCTGGTCGGGTTCGCGACGACGCGTGCGCCGAGCGGGCTGGGCGCGCCGCTTGCGACGCTGCCGCGCGTGCAGGAAGCGGTCGGCGAAATCGAGGGCTGGCTGCATGCGAACCGCGTGCTGCTCGACGATCACATCGCGCGCACCGACGCGGGCAATGCACCGACGGTCACGACGAGCGGCCTCGTCAAGCGCACCGTGACCGAGCAGGCGATTCGCGTGGTCGAGCAGGCGTTGAAGCTGTCGGGCAATCATGGGCTGAGCCGTGCCAATCCACTCGAACGCCACTATCGTGACGTGCTGTGCAGCCGCGTGCATACGCCGCAGGACGATGCGATCGCGGTGGCGGCGGGGCGTGCGGCGCTCGAAGCGGTGAGGCGGGGTGAGACGAAGCGCGAAACGAAGCGCGAAACGAAGCGCGAAACGAAGCGCGAAACGAAGCGCGAAACGAAGCGCGAAACGAAGCGCGAAACGGAGACGAGCGGGGCGTCGGTCAACGGGACCGAACGCAGCCGCAGCGATGCGTGATTGGCGCAGGGCTGGCGTGGGCGTCGATCGGGCGGCGCGATACCGTCGCCGCCCGGTACGGTCACGCAGCCTTGCCGTGCGCCTGCTCGGGCAACGCGAACGCCATGCGCGCATGCGCGGCAACGGCTGCGAGCGGTGCGTCGAAGCGGGCCGCATCGTGGCGGCGCAGCAACCACAGATCGATTTGCGGCTTGAAATCGGTGAGCGGCACGATGTCGAGCGCATCGCGCAGCGGGCTGCCTTCGACGAGCGGCAACGGCATCAGTCCGATGCCGAAGCCGTTCGCGACGCTCTGCAGTTGCAGGTCGCGGCCGTAGGTGTCGAGCGTGACCGGCATCGGCAGGCCCTGCGCGTCGAGCGCGCGTCGCAAGCCCGCGCGAAAACCGCAGCCGTCCGGATTGAGCACCCAGCCACGCGCGTGGCAATCGGCGAGCCGGTAGCTGCGGCGCGGCCAGTCGCCCTTGCGGCCGACCGCGACGAGCCGCGTGGCCAGCAGCCGTTCGCCCTCGACCTGCGCCGGCAGCACCATTTCGCGGGCGCGGAACACGAGCGCCGCATCGAGTTCGCGGCGGGCGACGCGCTCGACGAGCATGCCGCCCCACGCGGTCGTGACCTGCGTCGCGAGCGCCGGCCACTGCGCGGCGAGTTCGGCGATCAGCGCGGGCAGCATCAGCTCGCCGAGGCCTTGCGTGAGCCCGATCCGGAATTCACCGGCGGGCGGCTGCTTGCCGGCCGTCAGCTCGCGCAGCGCATCGACTTCGCGCAGGATCGCGCGACACTGCTCGAACACCTGCCGACCGATGTCGGTCGGTCGCGGCGGCTTGGTGTTGCGGTCGAGCAGGATCACGCCGAGCGCTTCCTCGAGATTCTGGACGCGCCGCGTGATCGCGGGCTGCGTCATCCCGAGCTCGGCCGCGGCCTGGCTCAGGGTCTGGCAGCGGACGACCGCTGCAAAAGCGTCGATATCGCTAATTTTCATGTTTGTTCTGCATGGTCTTTCGGGTGCATCATGACGATCCATCATATTCGGCATCATATTCGAGGAGTCAGCCGATGAGTACGCTTTCGTTGCAACAGACGCCGCTGCGGCCGTTCGTCGATGGTCTGGGTGCGTTGCTCGCGTCCGGCGCGAACGAGGCGCGCATCCTCGACGAAGGCAGCGCGCTGCTCGCCGCGCTTGTCGAACACGACGACTGGTTGCCCGACGCATTCGCGCAGCCCGACCCGGTGCGCTACCGGCAGTACCTGCTGCATCTCGATCCGGACGAGCGGTTCTCGGTGGTCAGCTTCGTGTGGGGCCCCGGCCAGACGACGCCGATCCATAACCACACGGTGTGGGGGCTGATCGGGATGCTGCGCGGCGGTGAGTTCTCGCAGCCGTACGGGTTCGACGCAGCGGGCAAGCCCGTGCCGGCGGGCGACGCCGTGCGGCTGCAGCCGGGCGAAATCGAGGCCGTGTCGCCGCGCATCGGCGACGTCCACCGCGTGACCAACGCGTTCGCCGATCAGGTATCGATCAGCATCCACGTGTACGGCGCGAACATCGGCAAGGTCGAGCGCGCGGTGTTCCTGGACGACGGCACCGTGAAGCCTTTCGTGTCGGGCTATTCGAACGCCTGATGCAAGGCCTGATGCAACGCCCGCCGGCGCGGCCGGTTGCCGGCATGCGCCGGCAGGCCCAAGATTCATCCGTTCCGCTTTCTTCACCGACTTCAACGCATTCAATCAAGACAGAGACACCGTGACGCAATCCGCCGATTCCATTTCCCTCTTTCCCGTCGCGTCGTACCAGGACGTGCGCGCGCGCCTGCTTGCCCGCGACGAGATCGCGCTGATCGACGTACGCGAGGAAGATCCGTACGCGCAGGGCCACCCGCTGTGGGCCGCCAACTTTCCGCTGTCGAAACTCGAACTCGATGCGTGGACGCGGATCCCGCGCCGCGACACGCCGATCGTCGTGTTCGGTGAAGCGGGCGGCGAGGATCTCGCGCCGCGCGCGGCCGCCAAGCTCGCGCAACTGGGCTATACCGACGTGCGGCTGCTCGATGGCGGCCTCGCGGGCTGGCTTGCCGCTGGCGGCGAACTGTTCATCGACGTGAACGTGCCGAGCAAGTCGTTCGGCGAATGGGTCGAGGCCGAGCGGCACACGCCGTCGCTGTCCGCGCAGGAGGTGCAGGCGCTGATCGACGCGAAGGCCGACGTCGTGATCGTCGACGCGCGCCGCTTCGACGAATACCAGACGATGAACATCCCGACGTCGACGAGCGTGCCGGGCGCGGAACTCGTGCTGCGCGTGCGCGCGCTTGCGCCGAACCCGGCGACGCAGGTGATCGTCAACTGCGCGGGCCGCACACGAAGCATCATCGGCACGCAGTCGCTCGTCAACGCGGGGCTGCCGGGGCTGATCGTCGACTACTACGTCGCGGACACCGCCGAAGCCGGTGCGGCGCCGCGCGGCCAGCTCGTCTGCCAGTTCATGGCCGCGGGCGTCGAGGCGTGGAAGGATGCGATCGTGA
>NZ_JAAGPG010000775.1:0-3117 GCF_017104665.1 Burkholderia sp. Se-20378
CGGCTTGCGGCTTGCGGCTTGCGGCTTGCGGCTTGCGGCTTGCGGCTTGCGGCTTGCGGCTTGCGGCTTGCGGCTTGCGGCTTGCGGCTTGCGGCTTGCGGCTTGCGGCTTGCGGCTTGCGGCTTGCCAGCTTGCCGGCGGCTCGATGGTGCGACGGAATGAAGGTGGGGCCTTGCGTCGGTGTTGTGTCTGCAACCCGCCGTCGTTCGTCACAACGGACATCCTGTAACCGGCCATTGCGGCGGCCCGGCTGTCGAAGGCAGTTCAGCCGCCTTCGACAGCACTGAAAATCCCGATGCGTTCGCCGTGTGACACGTTCCGCCTGAACGCCGCGCCGGATTCACACCATCCGGGACATGGCCGATACACCACTAGCGCCACTAGCGCCGCTTGTCGCCACGCATACGCGACGCATCGCGACAAACCGACCGTGCATGCAGCCACCGCGCACCGCTACCACGCACGCCCCGACGAACCCGTGCGAAGGCCGCCGCCCGCCCAGCACGCCCCCCCACCGCGCACCGCAAGCCTCGGACAGCACCCCGCGCGCACGATTACGCCGCGATCCGCCGACGGAAATGCTCGGTCCCGGCCACGATCTTGTCGAGCACCGCATCGAGCGCCCAGAACCGTTCACGCACGTCGTAGTCGATCGCGCGGCAACGGATCGACGCGAACGTGCCGATTCGCTGGTGATAGAGCTTCGCGAGCGCCGGGTACCCCAGCGCCTCCGACACCGCCGAGACGACCAGGAACGTCGAGAGCTCGTCGGCCAGCGCCGGATTCGACGCCCCTTGCGTACGCAACCACCGGTACAGATCCGGATGGAAGTTGGTGAACACGCCGTTGAAGCCGGCGGAACCCGCCTTCATCGCGTCCCACGCAATCGCGGCGTTCGCGTTGAGGATCTTCAGCGGCGAACCTTCGGCGAGCGCCACCCGCCGCTTCACCGTCTCCAGGTCGCAGCTCACGTCCTTGAGCATCACGAAGCGGCCCGTGTCGATGCACGCGCGCAGTTCGTCATCCGACAGCAGCCGCCGGTAAGGGGCCGGACACTCGTACAGCCCGAGCGGCAGATCCGACGGCAAGCGCGCGAGCAGCCGGTGCAGATGGTCGAGCAACGCGGCACTGCCCTTGCGCTGCGGATCGAGGCGATTGGTCACGAGCACGACGCCCTGTGCGCCCGATTCGGCCGCCGCGCACAGCTCCGCGACCTGCGCGTCGAGATCGTCGCTGATATGCCCGGACGCGACGACCGGCACGCGCCCGGCCACCCGCTCGACCACGAAGCGCGCGAGTTCCGCGCGTTCGGCCAGGCTCAGGAACTGCATCTCGCTCGACTGCGCGACCGCGAACAACGCATCGGCGCCGTGCGCCAGATACCACTCGATCAGCCGCTCGAGCCCGGCGTAGTCGATCGCGCCGGCATCGTCGAACGGCGTCAGCATCACCGGGACGATGCCCTCGATGGTCACGTTCGATTGCTGCGGGTGTTGCATGTGTTTCTCCTTGCTTCAGTGAATGCGTGGCGCAAACCGCATGCTCAGGCCGGCAACGGCCCGGGCGCGGCGTTCGCGGCCTGCTCGGGAATCGGCTTGCGCACCAGCAGCAGGTACGCCATCGCGCCCGCAAACGCGATCGCCGCGGCCGTCAGCAGCGCCGGCACGAACGACCACTTCTGCGCAATGACGCCCGTCAGGATCGGCGCGAGCGCGCCGCCGATGAAACCGCCGAAATTCTGGATCGCCCCGAGCGACGCGATGCGGCTCGGCGGCGCGGCCGCCGTCGCGAGCGCCCACGAACAGGCCGACGCCGCGTTGGCGAGAAAGATCACGACCGAAATGCACGCAAGCGCCACCGTGTTGCTCTGCACGAGCGCGGCGGGAATCGTGAATGCGACCATCCCGAGCATCGCGACCACCACCGCATTGCGCCGGCTCACGACCGGCGAACGGCTGCGGCGCGTGACCAGATCCGACAGCCAGCCGGCCAGCAGCGAACCGACGAACCCGCACAGGAACGGCACCGACGCGGCAAAGCCGGTACGGATCAGGCTCATGTGCCGTTCCATCGTCAGGTAGCCCGGCAGCCAGGTCAGATACACCCAGTTCAGGTACACGGATCCGAAGAAGCCGATCAGCATCCCCCAGGTCGTGCCGTGCGAAAACAGGCTGCGCCATTCGGCGAACGTCAGTTTCGGCGCCGCGACCGCGCTTTGCGCATCGGCGTCGAGATAATTGCGCTCGGTGGCAGTCAGTTGCGCGCGCACCGGATCGCGATACAGCGCGAACCAGACGACGGCGACGACCAGACCGAGTGCGCCCGTCGCGATGAACGCCCAGCGCCAGTCGAACGACGCAACGAGGATCGACAGCAGCAGCGGTGCGAGCGCGGTGCCGAGCGGCGACGCGGCGTTGAAAATGCCGGTCGGCGTGCCGCGCGCGCGCAGCGGAAACCAGTTGCTCACCACCCGCGCGGCCGACGGGAACTGCGGCGCCTCGCCGATGCCGAGCACGATGCGCGCGACGATGAACCAGCCGAACGTCGACACGATGCCGCCCGCCGCCTGCGCGAACGACCAGACGATCAGGCCGATCCCGAGCAGCCGGCGCGGGCCGATGCGGTCGACCAGCCCGCCGACCGGGAACTGGCACAGCGCATAGCTCCACGAGAAGGCCGACAGCAGCAGCCCCATCTGCGCGAGCGACAGGCCGAGGTCGCCGCGAATCGCCGAGCTTGCGACGGCCAGCGTGCCGCGATCGAGGTAGTTGACGATGCCGCTCACCATCAACAGCGCGAGCGCGATGCGTTGCCCGCGCCGGATACGCGGCGGTGCGGGCGGAACGGTCGGGGTTTCGTTCATTGCGGTTGTCTCCATGTCACCGATATCGGCCGATTCCGGCCTGTCCGTCTGATGCGGAATTCAGGGTTCCAGGCGCGCCACTGCGTCGCGCGTCGGAATCGAGGTCTGTGCGCCGTAGCGCGTCACGCTGATCGCGGCGGCGCGCTGGCCGAAGCCGATCGCGTCGTCCATCGACGCGCCGCCTGCGCGGGCGGCCGCGAACCCGCCGACGATCGTGTCGCCTGCCGCGGTTGTTTCTACGGCGACCACCGAGA
>NZ_JAAGPG010000776.1:0-233 GCF_017104665.1 Burkholderia sp. Se-20378
TGGTTGTCCATTATCTGTGTATCCTGGCACGTCAATGATGTTCGTGATTGTCTCGTAATTAGTTCGGTTCTGTGTTGGTGGTTGTGTGTGTGTGTGTAGTTTCATTTGCTTACTTTGTTTCTCATGACTTGCCGCTGATCTGTGTTCTTTCTGTCTGTTTTACTCAGTTCCAGTGTAGGTTTTTTATTGTTTTTGTGTTTGCTTATATGTTATTCTTTTTTTTTTTTTTTTTT
>NZ_JAAGPG010000777.1:0-2807 GCF_017104665.1 Burkholderia sp. Se-20378
TCGTCGAGGTGCTGCCGCCGATTCTCGCGCAACTGCGGCGCGACCATCCGGGGCTCGTCATCGAACTGGTGCCGACCGACCGCATCCAGGACGTGCTCAAGCGCGAGGCCGACATCGCGGTCCGGATGGCGCCGCCCGTGCAGGAGGCGCTCGTTGCACGACGCGTCGGCGCAATCGACGTCGAGCTCTATGCGCGCGACGACTACCTGGCGCGCAACGGGTCACCCGCGACGATCGACGAACTCGCGCATCACCCGTTGATCGGCTTCGATACGGTCACGCCGTTCATCCGTTCGATGGGGCGCAGCATGCCGCTGTGGAAGCGCGATGCGTTCGCGCTGCGTACCGATAGCAACCTCGCGCAGCTCGCGATGATCCGCGCCGGTTACGGGATCGGCTTCTGCCAGAGCAGGCTCGCGAAACGCGACCCGCGGCTCGTGCGCGTGTTGCCGGACGGGCCCGCGATGCAGCTGGAAACCTGGGTCGTGATGCACGAGGACCTGCGGACGAGCCCGCGCTGCCGCGCGGTGTTCGATGCGCTGGCCGACGGGCTGCGTGCGTATGTGAACGGCGAAGCCATCGAATAGACGGCTCGCCGCGACGGCCACGAACGCAGTGAACGGATCGCCCGAGCGGCGCTATTCGTAGATTTTCCCGGCGAACAGGATGTCCGCCATGCGCCGCCACGGATTGTCGGGCAGGTCGTAGAAGCGCAGCCCCTCCTCCGACGCCTCGGCCCAGTCGACCATCGCGTCCAGGTACTCGCCGATCGAGTGGTTTTCCCAGCCGAGCGCGGCACGGGAATACGGCGACGGCGGCACGTCGGCCTCGAGCTGCCGCTCCTTGTTCCAGTCGTGGCCGAGCACGCGCAGGAAGTGGATCAGCGAGCGTTCGTCGACCACGCGCTCCAGCGCATCCTGCAGCTTCGCGGCCATCTGGCGTTGCAGTTCGTCGTTCATTTTTTTTGTTCCTTCGCGCGCCTCTCAGATACGCGCGGCCGCAGGTCGTGCGGCCCGGTTTTACATCAGCAATTGCCGCGACAGCACCTCGCGCGCCTGCGTGACGGTTTCGCGTTCGCCGGGCATCGGCGGCGTCAGCGAAAACACCGCGTCGGGCAGCGGCGGCAGCCGGTATTTCGCGCCGAGTCGCATCAGGCCCTCGCCGATCGCCGACGCGCACAGGCAGCCCACCCCGAGCCCCGCCGCCAGCATCGACTGCAGCCCCGCCACCCCCGACGCGCTGTGCACGAGCCGGTACGGCGTGTGCTGCTCGTCGAGCGAGCGCACCGCGACCTGATGCATCATGCAGTCGTCCGGCAGCAGCACGAGCGGCAGCGGCTCGGGCAACTGCTCGGCGAGCGCGGGCGATGCGACCCACGACAGCGGCTCGCGCCGCAGCACCCAGCGTGTATCGGCCGACGCCGGCCGGAACGGCCCGCTCGACAGGTTCATCACCACGCCGAGATCGACCTGCCCGCGCGCGTGCGCCGTTTCGATATCCGCGCTCTTCATCGCGCTGACGTGCAGGCTCAGTTGCGGGTAGCACTCCCGCAGCCGCGCGAGCAGGCCCGCGACTTCGTTGGTCCGGTAGTAATCGGTGATCGCGACGCGCAACTCGCCCTTGATCGCCTGCCCGCGCACTTCGTCGAACGCGGCCTCGTTCAGCGCAACGATGCGCCGCGCGTGCTGCAGCAGCCGCGAGCCGGCCGGGGTCGGCTCGACCCCGCGCTTGCTGCGCACGAACAGCGGCACGCCGGCGCGCGATTCGAGCTTGCGCACCTGCTCGCTGACCGTCGATTGCGACAGGTGCAGCAGCGGCGCGGCGGCCGTCAGGCTGCCAGCGTCCGCGACCGCCGCGAAAGTGCGCAACTGATCCAGATCGAAACCGCGCATCGCCATTCTCCATCCATCGAGTAACCCGATGGATACTACCACCAATTCCCGCTTTTCCGATTCATTGCCACCACCCAGAATGGGGGTCAATCGCCCGTCCACGGCCGAACCGGCGCGCCTGGCGTCGCGTCCGGCCTGAATGTGGCACTCATTCTTTCGGACCTGCTTCCATGACGAACGACACCCTTGCCCCCTGCGTACCGGCCGGCACGGCCGCCGCGGCGACGCCGCGCAGCCACCACGGCTGGGCGCTGGTGGTCCTGCTGGTTGGCGCGATTCTGCCGCCGCTCGACTACTTCATTGTGAATCTCGCGCTGCCGGCGATCCGCGACGGCATCGGCGCGCGCCCGGCCGAACTGCAGCTGGTCGTGTCGGCGTACGCATGCGCGAACGCGGTCGTGCAGATCACCGGCGGCCGGCTCGGCGACCTGTACGGCCGCAAGCGCATGTTCATGATCGGGATGGCCGGCTTCGTCGTCGCGTCGACGCTGTGCGGGCTCGCCGGCAGCGGCGCGGTGCTGGTCGGCGGCCGCGTGCTGCAGGGCCTGTTCGCCGCGATCCTCGCGCCGCAGGTGCTCGCGACGATCCGCAGCGTGTTCAGCCCGCAGGAGCAGGTGCGCGTGATGGGCTTCTACGGTTTCGTGTTCGGCCTCGCGGCCGTGATCGGCCAGCTCGGCGGCGGTGCGTTGATCAGCCTGCATCCGTTCGGGCTCGGCTGGCGCGCGATCTTCCTCGTCAACCTGCCGATCGGCATCCTCGCGCTGATCGGCAGCTGGCGCTTCATCCCGGAAAGCCGGCCGCCGAAAGGCCAGCGCATCGACGTGCCCGGCATGGTGCTGCTGTCGCTGTTCCTGCTGATGCTCGTCTACCCGCTCACGCACGGGCGCGAGGCCGGCTGGCCGCTGTGGATGGTCG
>NZ_JAAGPG010000778.1:0-2828 GCF_017104665.1 Burkholderia sp. Se-20378
CCCGGCTCGGCCGTGAGCCTCGGCGCGAACGGCCTGACGCTGAGCGGGACGGCCAGCGGCAATTTCGGCGGTACGATCGGCGGCACCGGGGGCGTGACGTTCGCGGGCACGGGCACGCAGACGCTGACGGGGGCGAACACGTACACGGGCGGCACGACGATCAACGGTGGCAGCACGCTGGCGCTGGGTGCGGGCGGCAGTCTCGCGTCGGGCAGCGCAGTGAATCTCGCCGGCGCGGGCGCGACGTTCAACCTGAGCGGCGCATCGGGCGCGCAGACGCTCGGCACGCTGAGCGGCGTTGGCGGCACGAACGTGAACCTGGGCGCGAATGCGCTGACGCTGAACGGCAGCACCAACGGCACGTTCGGAGGGGCGATCGGCGGCACCGGCAGCGTGACGTTCGCGGGTACCGGGACGCAAACGCTGACCGGCGCGAACACCTACACGGGCGGCACGACGATCAACGGCGGCAGCACGCTGGCGCTGGGCGCGGGCGGCAGCCTCGCGTCGGGCGGAGCCGTGAACCTGGCGGGCGCAGGCGCGACGTTCAACCTGAGCGGCGCATCGGGCACGCAGACGATCGGCGCGTTGAACGGCGCGGCCAGTACGAACGTGGATCTGGGCGCGAACGGGCTGACGCTGAGCGGAACCGCGAGCGGCAATTTTGGCGGCACGATCGGCGGCACCGGCGGTGTGACGTTCGCGGGCACGGGCACGCAGACGCTGACGGGTGCGAACACGTACACGGGCGGCACGACGATCGACGCCGGCAGTACGCTTGCGCTCGGTGCGGGCGGCAGCCTCGCGTCGGGTAGCGCAGTGAACCTGGCCGGCACGGGTGCGACGTTCAACCTGAGCGGCGCATCGGGCGCGCAGACGCTCGGCACGCTGAGCGGCATCGCCGGCACGAACGTGAACCTGGGTGCGAATGCGCTGACGTTGAACGGCAGCACCAACGGCACGTTCGGTGGGGCGATCGGCGGCACCGGCAGCGTGACGTTCGCGGGTACCGGCACGCAGACGCTGACGGGCGCAAACACCTACACGGGCGGCACGACGATCAACGGCGGCAGCACGCTGGCGCTCGGCGCGGGCGGCAGCCTGGCCGCAACGGGCGCAGTGAATCTCGCCGGCACGGGCGCGACGTTCAACCTGAGCGGCGCATCGGGCACGCAGACGATCGGCGCGTTGAACGGCGCGGCCGGCACGAACGTGAACCTCGGCGCGAACGGGCTGATGCTGAGCGGGACTGCCAGCGGCACGTTCGGTGGTGCGATTGGCGGCAGCGGGGGCGTGACGTTCGCGGGCACGGGCACGCAGACGCTGACGGGGGCGAACACGTACACGGGCGGCACGACGATCGACGCCGGCAGCACGCTCGCGTTGGGTGCGGGCGGCAGCCTCGCGTCGGGCAGCGCAGTGAACCTGGCCGGCACGGGGGCGACGTTCAACCTGAGCGGTGCAACGACCCCACAGGTGCTCGGCACGCTGAGCGGTATCGGCGGCACGAACGTAAACCTGGGCGCGAATGCGCTGACGTTGAACGGCAGCACCAACGGCACGTTCGGCGGCGCGATCGGCGGCACCGGTGGCGTGACGTTCGCGGGTACCGGTACGCAGACGCTGACGGGTGCGAACACCTACACGGGTGGCACGACGATCAACGGCGGCAGCACGCTCGCGCTGGGTGCGGGCGGCAGCCTCGCATCGGGCAGTGCGGTGAACCTGGCCGGCACGGGCGCGACGTTCAACCTGAGCGGCGCATCCGGCGCGCAGACGATCGGTGTGCTAACCGGCGCGGGCGGTACGAACGTGAATCTCGGCGCGAATGCCCTGACGCTGAACGGCAGCGGCAACAACACGTTCGGCGGTGCGATCGGCGGCACGGGTGGCGTAACGTTCGCGGGCGCCGGCACGCAAACGCTGACGGGGGCGAACACCTACACGGGCGGCACGACCATCAACGGCGGCAGCACGCTGGCGCTCGGCGCGGGCGGCAGCCTCGCGTCGGGCAGCACGGTGAGTCTGGCCGGCACGGGCGCGACGTTCGACGTGAGCGGCGCGACGGGCGCACAGACACTCGGTGCGTTGAACGGCGCGGGCGGCACGAACGTGAACCTCGGCGGCAACGCATTGACGTTGAACGGAAGCGGCGGGACATTCGGCGGTGCGATTGGCGGCACGGGCGGCGTGACGTTCGCGGGTGCCGGCACGCAAACGCTGACGGGGGCGAACACGTACACGGGTGGCACGACGATCAACGGCGGCAGCACGCTGGCGCTCGGCGCGGGCGGCAGCCTCGCATCGGGCAGTGCGGTGAGTCTGGCCGGCACGGGCGCAACGTTCAACCTGAGCGGTGCGACGGGCGCGCAGACGATCGGCACGCTGTCCGGTGGCACCGGCACGAACGTGACCCTCGGCGCGAATGCGCTGACGCTGAACGGCAGCGGCAACAACACGTTCGGCGGTGCGATTGGTGGTACGGGCGGCGTGACGTTCGCGGGCACGGGTACGCAAACGCTGACCGGCGCGAACACCTACACGGGCGGCACGACGATCAACGGCGGCAGCACGCTGGCGCTCGGTGCGGGCGGCAGCCTCGCGTCGGGCAGTGCGGTGAATCTCGCCGGCGCGGGTGCGACGTTCAACGTGAGCGGCGCGACGGGCGCACAGACGATCGGTGCGCTGAGCGGCAGCACCGGCACGAACGTGACCCTCGGCACGAATGCGCTCACGCTGAACGGCAGCGGCAACGGCACGTTCGGCGGCGCGATCGGTGGCGCGGGCGGTGTGACGTTCGCGGGCACCGGTACGCAGACGCTGACGGG
>NZ_JAAGPG010000779.1:0-2789 GCF_017104665.1 Burkholderia sp. Se-20378
TCCGCCGTGCAGGTTGCGCAGAATGCCGCGTCCGCTGCGTCCGCTGCGTCCGCCGTGCAACCGGCCACGATCGTCAACGACGACGCGGCATCCCGAACCGTTGCTTCCGCATCGTCCGCTTCCGCCGCGGACACCAGCCGCCTGTCGCGTGCGCTCGCCAATGGTACCGACGACGCATCGGGCGCGGCCACGGCCGGTGCGGCCGCTGCTGCTGCCGCCGCGACGACCAAGACCGCGAAGGCCGACGCCGCGAAGGGCGCGAAGGTCGCCGCGCACAGCAAGGCGGACGCGAAGGCCGATGCAAAGGCCGAGGCCCGCAAGCATCGCAAGGAACAGCAGGCCGAGCTCGCGCAGGCGAAGAAACATCGCGACGCGGCGCCGGTGCGTACCGCGAAGGCGGGCGGGAAGGACGATCCGGATGCGGATCTGCTCGCGGCGCTCGTCGCGCGCACGAAGCCGGCCGACAAGAAACTCGCCGCGCAGAAGACGCAAGCCGTGCCGACCAAGACGGCCGCGACGACCGGCTCGCTGGCATCGCGCGTGAAGGAGTGTTCGGAGCGCGGTTTCTTCGAGGATCAACTGTGCCGCTGGCGCGTCTGCGAGGGTCACTGGGGCAAGGATCCCGCGTGCCCGAGCGCCGCGCAGTCGGAGACGCGGCAGTAACGCGTCTTGCGCGTGTCGACCCGCCGCACCTGCGCCGCCCGTTGGGCGGCGCGTTGTTTTTGGGGGGCACGGAATCGGGCGGTATGATGCGGCGTGACGCTGTCACCGGCGCGTCACGCCCGTCGGGCATACGTCTCCTTTCCTTTTCCGGCGCGGGCGCGCGACCCGTTTTGCGCGGCGCGCCGTGTGCAGCACGACCTTCGACACGATGGACCTGATCGTACAGACTTACGGCGCCGATACGTCCGGCATGGTATGCGGATTCCGCTTCGTTCCGGGCGGATCCGGCGCGACGCTCGATGCCGATTCGGCTGCCTCGTGGCTGCGCACGTGCCGCGAGCACGGTGCCGCGTCGGACGATTTCGTCTGGCTGCACTTCAATCTCGCGCACGGCGCGAGCGAGCGCTGGATGCGTACGCATCTCGGGCTGCCCGACAGCTTCTTCGAATTCCTCCACGAAGGCTCGCGCTCGACGCGGATCGAGCAGGAAGACGGCGCGTTGCGCGCGATCGTCAACGACGTGATGTTCAACCTCGAACTGACGCCGTCGGAGATCGCGACGCTGTTCGTCCATGTCGAGCGGCGCATCATGGTCACCGCGCGGCTCAAGCCGCTGCGCTCGGTCGACACGCTGCGCGCATGCGTGCGCGACGGCGAGCAGTTCCGGTCGCCCGCCGAGCTGCTCGTGCACCTGCTGCGCGACCAGGCCGACCTGCTGATCCAGATCATGCGGCGCACGAGCGTCGACGTCGACCGCATCGAGGATCGCTTCCTGTCGCAGCGGCTCACGTCGAGCCGCATCGAGCTCGGTGCGATGCGCCGCACGCTGACGCGCCTGCAGCGCATGCTCGCGCCCGAGCCCGGGTCGATCTTCCGGCTGCTCGCGAAACCGCCTGCGTGGCTGCATCTGGAAGACGTGCAGGAGCTGCGCGAATCGACCGAAGAGTTCTCGCTGGTGCTGGCCGATCTGGCGGGGCTCAACGAGCGGATCAAGCTGCTGCAGGAAGAGATCGGCTCGCGGCTCGACGAGCAGAACAACCGGACGCTGTTCACACTGACGCTCGTGACCGTGATCGCGCTGCCGATCAACATCGTCGCCGGCTTCTTCGGGATGAACGTCGGCGGCGTGCCGTTCTCGGAGAACAAGCACGGCTTCTGGCTGATGGTGCTGCTCGTCGCGGGTTTCACGGGGCTCGCCGCATGGTGGGCGTTCCGCCGGCGCGACGACCGCTAGGGCCGTCGCGCCGCATCGACGCGTCAGCGCAGCAGCGCGATCGCGCGTTCGCCGATCACCATCCCGAGCAGGCCCACGAGCGCGACGAGCGGCGGGGCCGGCGAGCGCACGTGCAGCAGCGCGTACAGCACGCCGACGCCGAGGCCTACCGCGAGCGAAATCACGTAATCCATCATGGCGGTCTCCCGTGTGGTCCGGCGTCAGGACTTGAGGATGACGCGCTCGCGCGCACCGGCCAGTACCGCGCGATACGCGTCGTGTGCGCGCTCGAGCGGGTACACGTAGTCGTCGCCGATCGGGAACGGGCGCAGCGTGCCGTTGCCGAAGCCGGACGCGAGCGTGTCGAGGATCTGCGCGACCGCGGCGCCGCCGAGCTGCAGCGAATCGACGCCCACGAACGTGTGCTGGCCGCGATAGAACGCGAAGATGTCGAACGGCACGCTGCGGTCGATCGTCGAGATGAAGATCTGCCGCGCGCCGATCGCCATCGATGCGTTCGCCGCTTCGAAGTACGGGCTGCCGACCGTGTTGTAGACGATGTCCGCGCCGTGGCCGCCGGTTGCCGCGCGCACCGCGTCGGCCACTGACTGGCTCGACGCGTCGATCATGCGCACGTCGCCCGATGCATGGCCGCGATAGCCGCCGGCGCTGCGCTCGACGCCGATCACGGTCGCGCCGTGCGCGGTCGTGAGCTGGATCGCGGCCTGGCCGAGCTTGCCGTTCGCACCGAACACGGGCACGACGTCGCCGGCCGTCGGCATGCCGGCACGGCGCAAGCCTTCGTACGCGGTGACGAGCGGCACGCCGACGCCGGCCGCTTCGTCGAGCGTCAGCACGGCGGGCTTGCGGCGCACCAGGGCCGCGGCGAGCACGAGCCATTCCGCATGCGAGC
>NZ_JAAGPG010000780.1:0-239 GCF_017104665.1 Burkholderia sp. Se-20378
GTCGCCGTGGCGAGTCGTGAGCTAGTAGTATAAGTCGTACGCGTGTGACAGAGCTCTCAGAGCTAAGTATCGTCGTGTACACGTGTGCAGTTAATGATTATGGTTCGGGCTCATAAAGAGACGATACGAGGTGTGTGTTTATTAGCCGGAATATATGTGGTTCATTACTCTGAATACTTCTGTGGACCAACATCAGCTGACCGTCAGCGGGTGTTTTTTTTTTTTTTTTTTTTAGTGAC
>NZ_JAAGPG010000781.1:0-2754 GCF_017104665.1 Burkholderia sp. Se-20378
TTTCGTGTCGCAGCGCGAAACCCTCGAGATGGCCTACCTCGACGTGCAGCCGGCGCACCCGAACGGCCGCACCGTCGTGCTGCTGCACGGGAAGAATTTCTGCGCGGCGACCTGGGAGGACACGATCGGCGTGCTGAGCCGTGCCGGCTATCGCGTGATCGCGCCGGACCAGATCGGCTTCTGCAAGTCGTCGAAGCCCGATCGTTACCAGTACAGCTTCCAGCAACTGGCGCGCAACACGCACGCGCTGCTCGAATCGGTGGGGGTGAAGTCGGCGACGATCGTCGGCCACTCGACGGGCGGGATGCTCGCGATGCGCTACGCGCTGATGTATCCGAAGGCGACCGACCAGCTCGTGCTCGTGAACCCGATCGGCCTCGAGGACTGGAAGGCGCTCGGCGTGCCGCCGCTGTCGGTCGACTACTGGTATGCGCGCGAGCTGAAGACCACGGCCGACGGCATCCGCCGCTACGAGCAGGGCACGTACTACGCGGGCAAGTGGTCGCCGTCGTACGAGCGCTGGGTGCAGATGCTGGCCGGGATGTACCGTGGCGCCGGTCGCGACGCGGTCGCGTGGAACTCCGCGCTGATCTACGACATGATCCTCACGCAGCCGGTGGTCTATGAGCTCGGCGCGATCCGCGTGCCGACACTGCTGATGATCGGCGACAAGGACACGACCGCGATCGGCAAGGACGTTTCGCCGCCCGACGTGCATGCGAAGCTCGGCCACTATCCGGAGCTCGCGAAGCGCACGCAGGCCGCGATCCCCGGCGCGCAGCTCGTCGAGTTCCCGGCGCTCGGCCACGCGCCGCAGATCCAGGACCCGGACGCGTTCCACAAGGCGCTGCTCGACGGGCTGGAGGCCGTGCACCCGCAGTGATGCGGGGCCGGCCGCGGGCGGCCCGGGCGCGTGCCGTCAGCGCGTTTCGCTCGCGAGTTCGTCGCGGATCTGCGCGGTCAATTCGAACGACCGCAGCCGTGCCGCGTGATCGTAGATCTGTGCGGTGACGATCAGCTCGTCGGCCCCCGTCTGCGCGATGCGGTCGCGCAGCTTGTCACGCACCGAGTCACGCGAGCCGACCGCCGCGAACGACAGCGAATGCGCAACCGTCGCGAGTTCGAGCTCGTTCGCCTCGAGCACGTCGACCGGCGGCGGCAGCTTGCCCGGCGTGCCGCGTCGCAGGTTGATGAACTGCTGCTGCAGCGACGTGAACAGGCGCCGCGCCTCGTCGTCGGTATCGGCGACGAACACGTTGACGCCAACCATCGCATGCGGCTTCGGCCACGCGGCCGACGGCCGGTACTGCGCACGATAGATCTCGAGCGCGCGCATCAGGTAATCCGGCGCGAAGTGCGACGCGAACGCGAACGGCAGCCCGAGCATCGCGGCGAGCTGGGCGCTGAACAGGCTCGAGCCGAGCAGCCACACGGGCACGTCGAGCCCTGCGCCGGGCACCGCGCGCACGCGCTGGCCAGGCACCGGCTCCGCGAAGTAGCGCTGCAGCTCGGCGACATCATCCGGAAACGAGTCGGCACTGCCGATCAGGTCGCGGCGCAGCGCGCGCGACGTGGTCTGGTCGGTGCCGGGCGCGCGGCCGAGGCCGAGATCGATGCGCCCCGGATACAGCGACGCGAGCGTGCCGAACTGCTCGGCGATCACGAGCGGCGCGTGGTTCGGCAGCATGATGCCGCCCGAACCGACCCGGATCGTCTGCGTGGCGCCCGCGACGTGGCCGATCACGACGGCCGTTGCCGCGCTCGCGATGCCGGGCATGTTGTGATGCTCGGCGAGCCAGTAGCGCTGGTAACCCCAGCGTTCCGCATGCTGCGCGAGATCGACGGTGTTGCGGAATGCCTGGGAGGCGTCGGCGCCGGCCGGAATGGGGGCGAGATCGAGTACGGAAAACGGAGTCATCGGTTGGCCTTCGAACAGGGGAGCGGAGGTGATGCACTTACGCAACAAATGCCAAGGATTTTGCCAAAGGGCTCCGGATCGTGCTGGGGGCGGCTCGATACCCATGCGCCTTTCAGGGATGCAGGGTTGAATTCGATGATCGTTGCAAAAATCAATCTAATCGCCGATTAATTACCAATCTTTACGGCGATTGGATGTGAATCCGCATCGGCGTACAAATTTGCACGAAACGTTTGATTTTCAAGACTGCAATACGCCTGCAAACCGCTTACGCTAACGTGAACGCGGGTGCACCGAAATGGTTCGCCGACTGCGCAGCTTTGCCGGAATTGCACCAGTCCGTTTCTCGTAGTGCCGAGCGCGGGGTGCCGCAGACTGCTAAAATCCGGCGCCTGCCCATGTTGTGCCGAAGGTAGCCATACGAATCTTCCCGTATCCCGTCCGGGTGTCGCGCGGAGATGCACCACGCGAAGCCGGGCATGGCCAAACCCGAAGAACGGGGCGAGCCTCCCTCATACACAGACGCTGCTGGAACAAGGAGTCGGGTCGTGCCCGCGTTCGTCGTTGTCGGAATACCGAATCACGCTCAATCACGCTCAAGCGTTCTCCATGGCGTTCAGGTCGCCGGGAGGCGTCTCGCATGCCGGCAACCAGATCGGCAGCGCGTCGTGTAGGGAACGCGTGTGCGCACGCGTGTTGATCTCGGCCGCCGCCGTGTCATCCGACAAAAAAACATCCTCCAGCTCACGCACGCTGACGATCAGACCAGTTCACCGCTCCTTGCCACACACCACACGTCGTCCCACCCCACCACCACACAACACCCGCCCATAGTA
>NZ_JAAGPG010000782.1:0-2825 GCF_017104665.1 Burkholderia sp. Se-20378
ATCGCTGTCCGGGCTGAAGCCGGCGTTCTCGAAGGACGGCTCGGTGACGGCGGCGAACGCGTCGGGGCTGAACGACGGCGCGGCGGCGGTGCTGGTGATGTCGGCGCAGAAGGCGGCGGCACTCGGCTTGACGCCGCTGGCGCGGATCAAGGCGTATGCGAACGCGGGCGTGGATCCGAGCGTGATGGGCATGGGCCCGGTGCCGGCGTCGCGCCGGTGCCTGGAGCGCGCGGGCTGGACGCCGGGCGACCTGGACCTGATGGAGATCAACGAGGCGTTCGCGGCGCAGGCGCTGGCGGTGCACAAGCAGATGGGCTGGGACACGTCGAAGGTGAACGTGAACGGCGGGGCGATCGCGATCGGTCACCCGATCGGCGCGTCGGGCTGCCGGATCCTGGTGACGCTGCTGCACGAGATGGCCAAGCGCGATGCGAAGCGCGGGCTGGCGTCGCTGTGCATCGGCGGCGGGATGGGCGTCGCACTCGCGGTCGAGCGCGCCTGAGCAGGGTCTGACATACGTCCCGCGTGCGGCGCCGGCCAGCGCCGCACGCGGGCGAAGTGGATTTCGCGCACGACAAGTAGTTAATAACAAGCGCGAGGTGCCGGTGCGTGCCGCGCCCGCGACGCGGGCGGCTGCGCATCGAAGCGGTGGGGCGGCAGCCTATGCGATGCCGTCGCCCCGCCTTCATCGATTACTTTCTTGTCGGTAATTTATAGGATGACTAAGCGAATTGCAGTTGTGACTGGTGGAATGGGCGGCCTCGGCGAAGCGGTCAGCATCAGGTTGAACGACGCGGGCCACCGGGTAGTCGTCACGTATTCGCCGAACAACACCGGCGCGGACCGCTGGCTGACCGAGATGCACGCGGCCGGTCGCGAGTTCCACGCGTACCCGGTGGACGTGGCCGATCACGATTCGTGCCAGCAATGCATCGAGAAGATCGCGCGGGACGTCGGCCCGGTCGACATTCTCGTGAACAACGCGGGCATCACGCGCGATATGACGCTGCGCAAGCTCGACAAGGTCAACTGGGACGCGGTGATCCGCACGAACCTCGATTCCGTGTTCAACATGACGAAGCCGGTCTGCGAAAGCATGGTCGAGCGCGGCTGGGGCCGCATCGTCAACATCTCGTCGGTGAACGGCTCGAAGGGTTCGGTCGGCCAGACCAACTACGCGGCCGCGAAGGCCGGCATGCACGGTTTCACGAAATCGCTCGCGCTCGAGATCGCGCGCAAGGGCGTGACGGTGAACACGGTGTCGCCGGGCTACCTCGCGACGAAGATGGTCACGGCGATCCCGCAGGACATCCTCGACTCGAAGATCCTCCCGCAGATTCCGGCGGGCCGGCTCGGCAAGCCCGAGGAAGTCGCGGCGCTGGTGGCGTACCTGTGCTCGGAGGAGGCCGGCTTCGTGACGGGCTCCAACATCGCGATCAACGGCGGGCAGCACATGCATTGACGCGTGGCGGCCCGGTGCTCCGGCGGCGTGCGCGCACGTGCCGGGCCGCGTTCCGCAATATCCAGTGCCAGGGCGGCGGCAGGCGCGCCGCTTCGGCTTCGCATTCCGGAGAAGGCATGGGCGATACCTGGATGGGACTCGCGATCGGCGGCACGGCACTGGCCGTCGCGCTGACGATGGCAGTCTCGCTCTACTGGCTCGAGCGGCGCCGTGCGCGTCTGCTGCGGAACTTCGATCATCGCGATTGCTGGCTCGTCGCGTACGGCAAGTGCTTCGCGCGCGTGCGGGCCAGGCCGGCACGCCGCCTGCGCGGCGCACGTTGACGGCGGCATTGCGGCAGTGACGCGTCGCGATTGACGAGCGGTCACGCATCGTGCGCACGCCTCCGGCGATGCGCGCGATGCCCGTGATCAATCGCTCTTTTCGCTCTTTCCACCCGACTCGCCCGAGTCGTTCTTGTGGAAGATCCGCTTCGTCGTGCGCTTGGTGGCATCCCAGCCTTCGCGCGACGCGTGTGCGACCCCGTGCCCGACCGCCTTCGCGGCGCTTGCGGTCGCGTGGCCGAAGCTGCGGGCCGCCTCGCCGGTCTTGTGCGCGGCTTCCTTCGAATCGCGCTTGATGTCCTGCTTCACTTCCGACATGTCCGCGTGCGCGAGCGGGCTGATCAGCGCCAGAACGAGCGCGGTGCCAATGAACTGACGAACTTTCACGACCTGGTTTCCTTCCCTTGAGTAAGCGGCTTCATCGAGGATTCGCATCGCCGGCTGGCGCCGCGCGAAACGCGCCGGACGTCGATGCATCCAGCATCACCGCCGCGCGGCCGGACAGCAGCACGCGATCGCCGCAGCGCAGCGCGAAGCCGTACAGCACCGAGCGGGCGTCGCCGCTCACGCGCTCCGCTTCGACGACGAGCGGCTGCGCGAACGTGTCGAGCCGATCGACGAACGCGTCGACGTTGCGCACGCTCGCCAGATAGCCGACGCGCGGGCGCGCTTCGTGCGCACCGAGCAGCGCGCCGTGCACGGCCATCGCCTGCGCCGCGTATTCGATCCCGCAGACGGAGGCGAGCCGACCGTGCGCGCGCAGCGGGTTGTGCGGATCGCGGTGGCTCGTCGCGGTGCAGCGGATCCGGTCGGCATCCCACGCATCGACCGACTCGAGCACGCACATCGCGCCGTCGTGCGGAATGTGCGCGGCGATCCACGCGTGGTCGAGCGGCGGCGCGAGCGGGATCGTCGCGGTCATCACGTGCGCTCCGTGAACGCGTCCGGCATCGCGACATCGACCTGCACGCGTGTGTCGGCCAGGTAGTCGAGCACGACGCGCGCCGAACGCCGCGCGGCGAGCGCGTCGAGCAGCGGCA
>NZ_JAAGPG010000078.1:0-26076 GCF_017104665.1 Burkholderia sp. Se-20378
GCTGCGGCCGCGCCAGCCACCGGCACGCGCGAGCCGGCCGGTCGCCCCGCCCGCAGGAACACGGCCGCACACCGGTTCCTGCGGCGCATCGCGAGCATCTTCACGCCGCTCATCCCTGCGCTGATCGGCGCGGGCCTGCTCAACGCGATCGCCGGGCTGTTGAAGGTCTGGGCTGCGCAGGCGCCTGTTGGAGGCGCCGGCACGCTGATGTTCGCCGCGACGGTCGCATCGATCGTCGGGTCGGCGTTTTTCGCGTTCCTCGTCATCCAGGTCGGCATGAACGCGGCCGCTGAATTTGGCGGCACGCCATGCCTCGGCGGCGCGACCGCGGGCATCCTGATCCTGCCCGCGATCGCGAAGCTGCCCGCATTCGCGCTGCCGATCATCGGCGAAATCGCGCTGAAGCCCGGGCAGGGCGGATTGATGGGCGCGCTGCTGGCCGGCGCGCTGACGGCCGGCATCGAGCGTAGCGTGCGCGCGCGCATCGCATCGGCCGCCCAGACATTGCTCGCGCCAACCGTCGCGCTGGGGCTCGCGGGCATCGCAACGCTGTTCGTCATCATGCCGGTCGCGGAGTTGCTGACGCAGGCGGTCGGCAGCCTGACCGCGACCCTGCTGCGCGCGGGCGGCATGCCGGCCGCGTTCGTGCTGGCCGCGTCGTTCGTGGGCCTGCTGATGTTCGGCCTGCATCAGGCGCTGATTCCGATCCACGCGCAACTGATCGCGCAGTACGGCTACACCGCGCTGTTCCCGATTCTCGCGATGTCCGGATGCGGGCAGGCGGGCGCCGCGTTCGCGCTGTATTTCCGCACGCGGGACCCGCGCCTGAAGCAGACGATCCGGAATACGTTGCCGACCTGCATGCTAGGCGTGAGCGAGCCGCTGCTGTACGGCGTCACGCTGCCGCTCGGCCGCCCGCTGATCACGGCGTCGCTGGGCGGCGGGATGGGCGCGCTCGTGCTCGGCTATTGCGCCGCACACGGGCACGACGTGGGGGCGACGACGATCGGTCCGGCCAACCTGATGCTGATCCCGCTCGTCACGGGGCCGATGGGGCTCGTGGCGAGCGTCGCGACCTACTGCGCGGCGGTCGCGGTCGCGTATTCGAGTGGCTTCGTACTGACCTGGTTCTTCGGCCTGAGCGACGCGCAGCGGCGCGCCGACGGCACGAGCGGCTTGGACGGCACGGAGAGCCAGCCCGCGGTCGCGGCCGCGCTGTAACGGGGTATCGACCGCCGGGCGACGGGGTGCGCCCGGGCGTGCTGTTCCTATCAATTCGGATAACTAAATCATGAAATGCGGGATTCTGTTGGGCGTGGCGCTGTCGTGGGCCGCGTTCGCGCATGCGCAGTCGAGCGTGCTCGTCTGGGGCCGGCTGGGCGGGGACGTGCAGTACACGTCGAACGTGCAGAAGGCGAACGGCGGCGCGGGCGCGAGATGGGCGGAGGGCAGCGACTGGGGCGTCAACATCCTGGGTTTCAAGGGGACGGAGGATCTCGGGCACGGCAATCACGCGATGTTCCTGCTCGAGTCGGCGTTCACGCCGACCGGCTCGCTCGTGGCCGGGCTGATGTTCCAGCGCGCCGCGTGGGTGGCGCTGAAGAACGATCGGCTCGGCACGATCCGCTTCGGCCAGGGGCCGATGGTCAACAACTACGTGTGGGAATTCGACCCGCTGCTCGAAGAGAATTTCGGCGCGCAGTCGTTCGTCGCGTATCGCAACGGGTCGCGGCTGTCGAACGGGATTCGCTACCTGTCTCCCGAGCTGCACGGGTTTTCGTTCGAGGCGGAGTTGAACCTCGGCAACAGTTCGGTCAATTTCAATTCCGGCGACCCGAACAATGCCGGCAAGGCCGGGCGGGCGGACGGCTTCGCGGCCGCCTATACGAACGGCGATTTCCAGGTGCGCGTGCTGTGGGACGAGATTCGCAACGCGCAGGGCAAGGAAGACAACCTGTTCCGCTATTCGCGTGAAGCGTTCGTCGGCATCCGCAACCGCTACGGCCCGTTCCAGGTCCAGGCCGCCTACACGCACTATTCGGCGCCGGATACGCCGGCGGGCCTGTCGGACAGCGCCGACCTCTGGTGGGCAGGGCTCTCGTACGACGTCAATCCCGCGCTGCACGTGCATGGCGCCGTCTACACGATGCGCGTCGGGCCGGGGCGATGGACCGACGATCACGACGGCGCGGCGCGCACGACGATGCTCGGCGTGGGTTGCATGTACAACCTGTCGAAACGCACCTTCCTCTACAGCATGGCGGCCCACGTCTTCAACAGCGCGCAGGGGAATTTCGGCGTGAATCCGCAGAACCCGGGACGCGGGCCAGGTGGCGCCGGCTGGGGCACCAATCCGCCGCCGGGGCAAGGCCAGAGCGGCCTGTATGCCGGCGTGGAGACGCTGTTCTGACGAGCGGCGTCGAGCGGCCCGGTACGGATGCCGGGCCGGATTTCCTGTATCCAACGATCGAGGTGATGACCATGAAGAAAAACGGATTCGTTCGCCGTGCCGCCGTGCGGATCGGCCTTCCCGCCGCGCTGCTGGCCCTGGGCGCGTGCCTTGCCGCACCGGGGGTGCTGGCCGCCGGGCCGTTCTCCGTGCTGGACAACACGGCTTATACCGACGTGTCGATCGGTCACGGCGCCGTCAGGATCAATTTCATCCCGGCACGGTACTGCAAGCCGATCACGGTCGACGCGAGCGGTCGCGCCGTGCTGCCGTCACGCAGCGCGTGGGTCAACCTGATCAACACGTATGATCCGACGCCCGCCGACGCACCGGGCTATCTCGTGCTCGATTGCGAGGAGCTGTACCTGACCGGCAGCAGCGCGACGGTCGCGAATCACCTGGCGATACTCAAGCAGCTGCAGGCATGGGCGCGCGAAGTGCGGCCCAATCGCGTGCTCGGCTGGTACGGGCTCGTCAACACGGCCCACATCAGCAGCACCGATCCAAATGCCGCGTATCGCGGCGTGGCCCAACTGATGGATCTCGATGGCGGGCGTACCGCGCATTTCCCGAGCGCGTACATTCGCGCGAACGGCACGGACTCGTGGACGGGCGTGGACTGGGCGACGCAGCTCAACCGCAACATCGCGTCGGCCGCACAGGCGGATGCGTTGAGCAGCACGGGAACGCACCCGGTGTTCCCGTATCTGTGGCCGCAGTACTACGACCGGAACACCGTGCTCGTGCCGGGCAGCCAGTGGCAATACCTGCTGAACGACATCAGGGGCACGACGGCGAGCGGGTTCGTGATCTGGGGCGGGCAGAACCCCGCAGTCGAATACAACAGCAGCAATGGCGGAGCCGGTGAATGGGTCGGCGTGACGCAGACGTTTCTGGATGGTCTCGGCGCAGGCAACTGATTGATGGAGGGCTGACCGGCTGTCGCAACGGTTGCTGTCCGTGCTGCAGCCGGTGCTGGTGCTGAAAGGGTTGCGGGAGCGGCCGTTCGAGTGGCTGGAGCTGAGCTGCCATTTCATCCTCGACGAAGCATTGAGCCCGCGCGCCGGCGCCGCCGCGATGATCTCCCGATTGCTGGATGTCATCTTCGTCCAGTCGCTGCGCACCTGGGCGACGGAGGGCGCGGCCGGGCACGGGTGGCTGTCCGGTGCGATCGATAGCCGGATCAACCCGGCGATGTCAGCCATTCACGCCGATCCTGGACGTGCGTGGAGCGTGAGTGATCTCGCCGAGTTGTCGAATCTGTCGCGGTCGGCCTTTGCGGACCGGTTTCAGCGGGTCGTGGGGCAGGCGCCGTTGAGCTATCTCACGACCTGGCGCCTCGATCGGGCGGCGGAGTTGTTGCGGTACAGCCGCGCGCCGATTTCGGATATCGCCGGTCGGGTGGGGTACACACCGGAAGCCGCGTTCAGTCGGGCGTGTCGAGGACGGTACGAGATGTCGCCGATGCAGTGGCGGAAGGTGAATACGGAGTAGGGTGGGAGTGACTTCCATCCTGGCCCGGCCGATGTCAGCGGTTAGAGGGTCTGCAACCTGTATTGCGTCAGTCCGGCATATTCCATGCGCTCCTTGACCGAAAACCCATGGCGTTCATAGAGCGGGATATTGCGGGGCTCTCCCGTTTCCAGCGATATTTTCGCCGACGGATCGATGTCCCGAAGATGAGACAACGTCGCACCGAGGAGCATCGATCCGACTCCTTCGCCTTGCCGAACCGGCGATACACCGATGAATTCTATCCGGCTGCAATCTGGGTCCGGCGCACTCACGGGCGGAGTCTCGCGAAGCAAATCGATTCGGCTCAACGACGACGCGCCGCAACCGGTCGCGATGTCGCGCCCGAGCGCTGCAAGCATGTGGGGCGATTCGCTGCAGGAGGCTGGCGCGAAGTAGCTGACCGCCACAAGGTCGCCATTGCGCCAGGCTCCCAATGCCGGTAGGCGGGCATCGTAGTGATACTTCAGGTAGCGCCCGAGATAGTGTGCCCGCCGCTCGTCGAATCCCGGGCTTTCGGCGAACAGGCACCAGCCAAGCGTAGGGTCTTGCTCGAACGCCGAATTGAGCAAATCCCGCGCTGCGTCAAGAAACCGATGTGGCAGCGAGGCCACCTTCAATTCTGTACCGTGCATGTTTGAGGCAGTTCAGAGGGAAAGTTACGGGTGGAGCGGGTTGGCGTCACTCGCAGCGTAGCGCATGACGCCATTCCTCGGCAGGGAGGGGGGCGATGCTGCTGCAAAAGTTGCGCTGCCGGATTCGGATCTCAGCGGCCACACCGACAATCGATCACGACGTAAACGACGTTTTTCCCTCATTTCAGGCTGAATGGCGCTATTTGAGGGTTCTCGATAAAATGCGACTTTCCGGGGTTTTCAGTTAACGACTTCGTCATGCATCGAATCGGATTCTTCGTGTGCCGTGGCTACGATGCGCTTGATCTGGGCGGGCCGCTGTCGGCCTTCAACCAGGTCGCCACGGCGGCGGGCCACACGCCCTATGATCTCCACGTCATCTCGCAGGCCGGCGGCCCGGTTTCGGGCAATACGGGCCTGTCAATCGAAACGAAGCCGGCCGGAAGGCGCACGTTCGACACCGTCGTGTTCGTGGGGGGCGATGTCGGCCCGATGCAGACACCGGAGAACATCGCCGCCGCCAGGAAACTCGGCACGCGGGCCGCGCGGGTGGCAAGCGTGTGTACGGGGGCGTTTCTGCTTGCGGAAACCGGCTTGCTGGACGGCTTGAGAGCAACGACGCACTGGCGATACGCGGCTCAACTGCAGTCGCGCTTTCCTCGCACGAGGGTCGAGGGCGACAGTATCTATATCGAGGAAGGCCGCATCTGGACGTCGGCGGGCATCGCGTCCGGAATCGACCTGGCGCTCGGCATGATTGAAAGAGATATGGGTGCGGAGGTTGCGCGCGAGGTCTCCAGGCTTTTGGTTGTTCCGTATCGTCGGCCAGGCGGTCAGTCCCAATTCTCGGCCATGTCGCAGATGGAGCCGGAATCGGATCGCATCCGCATCGCGCTGAATTTTGCGAGGGAACATCTGGCCGAAGCGTTGCCGGTCGAACGGCTCGCCGAGGCCGCAAGTTTGAGTTTGCGACAGTTCGGGCGTGCATTTCGCCGGGAAACCGGTGAAACACCTGCCAAGGCGGTCGAGCGCTTGCGCGTCGAAGCGGCGCGTCTGCGCCTGCAGGGGGGCAGCGAACCGATCGAGCAGATTGCACTGGCTGTCGGGTTCACCGACCCGGAGCGGATGCGGCGGGCCTTCATCAAACTGCATGGGCACCCGCCGCAAGCGATTCGACGCGAGAGCCGATCGAACGGCGCGCGCTGATCGACCGCCGGCCGATCAGCGTGCGGCCTGGCCAACGTCCTTCCAACGGACTAGCGGCGTGTTGGGTCGGCCACTATTCGTATCGCCAGATGTTCAATGGCCATCCGTCGTCAGCGGGCCGTAGTCGTTCCACATGTCGCGATGCAACTTCCAGGCGCCGTCCTCTTTCAGAAAGACGAGAATCTGCTTGCCGCGGTATTTGAGCTTGCCATCGTGGTCGTGGATCTCCGCATCCGACACCTCGGTCACGATCCGGTCGTTGCCGTAGAACTCGTAGTTGCTGAACGATACGGTGGCGGGCTTGGATCCGGCATACCCCTTGGTGAAGTACCCGACGATCGCGCTGCTCCCCGTTACCTTGTCGCCTCCGGGCGGCAAGAGCGTGCCGTCGTGGCTGTAGAGGCGGCCGATCGCCTCGTAATCTCCTCGCGCAAAGGCATCCGCCCATCGCGCATTCTCGGCTTTGATGGCCGCTTCGGGCGGGCGCTGCGAACCACCGGCCGTCGCCGGCGCTGCAAACGCGAAAAAGGTGGCGCAGGCGGCAAGCGCCGCAGTGAAAATACGAGCATGTTGCATCGAGTGATGTCCGGGCATACTTGAATTGAGAGGACTACGAAAATTGAAGGATGAAGCAGGCAATGTCGGTTGCGGTATTCGTCGCAGTCTGTCGATGGGCGGGTCACATTGCCTGCCCGCGTTTCAACGAACGCCGGGTATGCGCGCGAGCCCCCTGGATGCACCAGGCAGTTCCTTGTCGACCATCGCGATGACTTCCGGCCGCGCATCTCTCGGATGGCCGGAGTGGAACGGCGGCGCGGGATCATATTCGATCACGAGCTGCGTGAATTCGGCGGCTTGTTGACCGCGCAGTTTCGCGGCCACGCGAAGTGCGAAGTCGATGCCCGCCGTCACGCCGCCGCCGCTCATGAACCGGCCGTTGTCGTCTTCGACGAAGCGATCGGGCACGGGAATGGCGCCATATTCGGCCAGCTTGTTGACGAAGGCCCAATGGCAGGCGCTTCGCTTGCCCTTGAGAACGCCCGTCGCGGCCAGCACGAGCGATCCGTTGCAGACGGAGGTCACGTGCTTCGCGCTCTCTGCCAGGCGCCGGATCTGCGCTTGATACGCGGGTTGCATCGGCGCGGACAGATCGGACCCGCCGGGGACCAGGAGCACGTCCGTCTTGTCGATATCGGCCAGCCGCTCGGTCTTGCCGTACACGACGCCGAATTCGAGCGTCACGTTGCCGCCGTTGAGGCTCGCGTAGCGAACGTTCGTATTCGGTAACCGATGGAAGATCTCGCTGGGGCCGGCGAAGTCGAGCAGCGTCCCGCCGTCGTAATTGACGATCAGGATATTGAGCGGGTCATTCGGGGCAAGTGCTCCGTCGCTGCCGGGCTGCGCCAGCGCAGGGGTGGCCTGCCCAAGCAGGGCGCCGCCACCGAGGACGGCGCCGAGCGTGGCGATGCCGCCAAACTTGAGCACATCGCGGCGCGAACGACCGGCTCTATTGAGTGGCTGTCCGGAAGTATTGTTTTCGCTACTGTCGGTCAAGATCATTTCTCCTTGCTCGTCGGCCCCGCTGCGAGCGCAACCAGGCTGGGCCGGATGGAATAACCGCCGCGACGAAACGCGTGGCGGACGTGAGATCAGGTGTGTGGATGAGCCGCGATGACACGCAGGGCTCGGGAATCGGGCGCCGCGGCCTAAAGCTGCGAGGCGCCGCCATCGACGACCAGTTCGGTGCCGACGACGTAGGAGGATTCGTCGCTGGCGAGATAGAGTGCGGCGCTGGCGATGTCCTCGGCCTTGCCCATGCGGCCCACCGGAATAGTTTCGGCGAACTCGGCCTTGCGGTCGCGAACCCATTCGTCCGGCATGCCCCATCTGGAGAGCAGCGGTGTGTCGATCGCGCCGGGCGCGATCGCGTTGAAGCGGATCTTCCGGTCGAGAAACTCGTACGACCAACTGCGGGCAAGCGATCGTACGGCGGCCTTCGCGGCTGCCGTCAACGAGATGCCATGCTTGCCGGTCTGCGCGACGAACGAGGTATTGAGAATGACTGACGAGCCCGCGCGCAATTGCGGCAGCACCGCCTGGAGCGTGAACACCACGCCCTTGACGTTGATGTCCATGATCTCGTCATAGAGTGCGTCGTCGATGTCGTTGACCGCGGACGGGAACGCCCAGCCGGCGTTCGCGAACACGATATCCAGACCGCCGAACTTCTCGTTGACCTCAGTGGCAATCGCCCGCATGTCCTGGATCGAACGGACATCGCCTTTGAGAACGAGCGCATTTTCGCCAAGCTCGGCCTGCACGCGCTCGAACACCGCATCGTCGCGACCCGTCACCGCTACGCGGGCCCCTTCCGCGATGAACAGCTTCGCGGTGGCAAGACCGATGCCGCTGGTACCACCGGTGATTAACGCCGACTTGTTTTTAAGCCTCATCTTCTGCTCCTTTCTACGTCGTGATGGATCGGGCCGAAAGATCAAAACGCAATCGCGTTTTTTGCCTTTCTCAGCTGGATCTTCCACACGAAGTATGGAACGCGAAGTGAATGGCTCAAAGGTCGTATAACCCTCAAAAAACGCCACTCGGATCAAACGGGTGACTCATGCATCCCGGCGTGAGGCGGTGGCATTGCATGGCCGTACACGTGCGGCTTCAGTCGTCGTTTTCGTAAAGCAACCCATACCCGCCGCTCGTCCGCTTGATGCGTGCGAACCCGAGTTCCCCCAGATGCATGCCGGCGATCAACAACCCGTCCGAACTGACCTGATCGAGAAGGTGTGAGCGCGTAGCAACAGCCAGCGATGCGTCGTGATCGAACGCAATCGATACGTCCGGTCGCTGAATCTGGATATGCGGGAAATGCACGACATCGCCCCACACAAGCAGGCCTTGATCGCGGGATTCAATGACATATCCGGTGTGTCCGTCGGTGTGTCCCGGCAGCGGCAGCGCGTTGATGCCGGGGAGCACTTGTCCGTCTTCGAACAGGCGAAGCCTGTCGGCGTAGGCATCGAACACCTGACGCGCCTCCGCGAAGTTGCCGCGAGCCCGCTCGCTGGCGCGACTGAGGTTTCCGTCGTCCTGCCAGAACCTGACCTCTCGCTGATGCACAACCAGCTCCGCATTCGAAAACGCGACCTGTCCTGCCTCATTGACCAGTCCTCCGACGTGATCGGGATGCGCATGGGTCAGCAGGATGGTGTCGATCGCAGCGGGTTCGATACCGGCAAGCACCAGGTTCGTCCGGAGTCGGCCACCCCATTGCTTGAACCCGCCAGCCCCGCCATCGATGAGCACGGTGCGGCCCGCTCCGCGTACGACGTAGCAATTGATATGAACGGCCGCTGGCTCTTTTTGTCCGGCATCACGCTGCATTTTTGATGCGTCATCCGAATCGATATTCGACAGGAAGTCGAGACTGGCCGTGAGATATCCGTCGCTGACGGCGGTAATCGTGACATCCCCGATTTGCTGAACCGGAAAGCTAAGAGTGGACATCGTGTTTCTCCGAATCGGCTAATTGCGAGCGTGAATGTTCGACGCGGTGTAGCCATAACACCGAATGCGCGCCGTCAGGCCCGTACGGCGAACGATTGCGTGATCCAGCGCTTCCATGAACCGTTCCATGACCGCTGGCGTACGAGCCGGCCCGGCGCGATAGCGGATGTCCGCGAAGACGGGATGTCCATGCCCGTGCCGAACCGGCAGAAAAATGACGTGGACGTTCTCGAGCTTGGCCTCGAGCATATGCGTACAGAGCTCGACGCAATCGCGCGACAACTCGGCAAGGCTGTCATCAGCCGGCATCCGCGTCGCATCGATCGAGAAAGTGACGTTGGGCATCGCGATCTACTCCTGGGCAATCGGAAGGGAGCGTGTGCTGGTCAGTTGCTCCGTCATCGGCGCATAAAGGTGCATGCCTTCCGGGAGCGCGTCGACAAGCCGCGCGCTGTTCCGCGGTACGACGGCGAGCCAACGGCGCTCCGGAAACTTCTCCAGCGCAACGGCCTGCATGGCCAGCGGTTCGAGGCCCAGCCGAATCAGCGAATCCGGCCCGCCGGCACTCAGGGCGAGGTGCTCACCTTCCTTTACCGCCGGCGCAAAGCCGATATCGCTGTAGAGATTCCGATGCCAGTCGGTGATGTGTTGCTGCCACTTCGCGAAATTGCCGCCGCCTTTCCGGCGATATTCGTCGCCGGTCAGGACATCGAGGCCGTCGATCGTGTGGATCGCCAGATAGACCGGGCAACCGCTCGTGATCGCCTTGAGCCGCTGCGACGTGTGAAACCCCGTCACCGAGATCAGGGCGGGCAGCTTTTCAAGGCTGTAGAAGTCGTTCCATTCGGCTTCGCTGGCGAGGTCGGCGAAGCTGCATTCGACGGTGTAGATCATTGGATTGTCCTTTGGGCAGGATGCACATCCCTCAGAGAGCGTCGGATGTTCAGTGCGTGAACGTAATGCTAAGCTCGCCATTTCGCGCGATAAAACGAAATAAAGTCAGCCTTCAGTGATATTTGCTCAAGCTGACGGCGAACACATCCCGACCAACGAGACGCCCATGTCCCGCAAGATCCCAAGCAATTCCGCGCTCCAGGCGTTTGAAGCCGCGGCCCGACACGGCAGCTTTGCCCGCGCCGCCGAGGAACTGGCGCGGACGGAGGGCGCCGTCAGCCGTCAGATCGGCCGGCTGGAGGCGTTCCTGGGCGTTGCCCTGTTCGAGCGGGTCGGCAATCGGGTACGGCTTGCGCCGAACGGTGCGCGATACGCGGTGCAGGTTCGCGAGATTCTGGATCGGCTCGAACGCGACAGCCTGTACCTGATGGGGCAGCCGATCGAAGGCGCGAGCATCGATATCGCCGCCATTCCAACCTTTGCCACCCGCTGGCTGATTCCTCGGCTGAAACACTTTCAAGACCGGCATCCGAACATCACGGTGCATATCGCCGAACGGATGGAGCCGTTCCTGCTGGCCGGGAGCGGTTTCGACGCGGCCATTCATTTCGAGCATCCGGCATGGGCGGGGATGCATCTGCATCCGCTGCTGGAGGAGGTGCTGGTGCCCGTCTGCAGTCCGGCGCTGCTCGCCGGCGCCGGGGCGAGTCCGTCACTGGATGCACTGCCGCGTCTTCACCGGCGACAGAACCCGGACGCATGGCAGGCTTATGCGCAGGAGGCCGGCATCGTGCTGACCAATTCGGCGGTGGGCGCGCGCTTCGATCTCCATTCGATGCTGATCGAAGCGGCGCTGGCCGGCCTGGGTGTCGCGCTGGTGCCGCGCCTGTACATCGACGCGGAGCTCGAGCAGGGCCGGTTGGTCGCACCGTGGCCGGCCGGCACGGCGGTGACGAAAAACTTCTGCCTCGTCCTGCCCGAGCCGATCGAACTGGCCGAAGGGCCGTTGCAGGCCTTCGCGACGTGGATGCTGAATGAAGCGCGCGGATCGGCACCGCACGGCAGCGCCTGACACGCATCGACCAACCGTTCCTCCTTCGAAGGCGGTCTTGCCAGGCTGATGCGCCGGGCGCGGGCCGCGCTCGGGTACACTCGTGATCCCGTCACGCACGCGGCACCAGCATGGACAGTCAGCTTTGGATCATCTGCGGGCTTACCTTCGTCATCCATGTGATCGCGACACTGGCTTATGCCGTGCGGATCGCCGGCGTGCGCACGCGTCGCATCGCGTTGTCGTTTTCGTTGTTCGGGATCATCGCGCTCGTGTCCCGAACGGCCAATTCGTTTCAGGGGCCGTTCATCGCGAAACGCGTTGAAATGGACATTGCGCAGCGGATGGGGAGCGGGTTGCTGACCGACTTCCGGTGGTTCCTGCTGTCCGCCACCGTGGCGACCATCGTCGGGACATTCCTGATCCCGACGTTCCAGCGTTATTTCAGTCGCGCCGTCGAACACTTCCAGGCGAACCGCTCGATTCCCCGCCTGGTGCTGCACGCGTGCAGTCGAGCGGGTATCAACTTTCTCCGCGTCGGGGCGCGACTGCCTTCGAGCCAGAACGTCACGCAACTGACCGCGAATACCGGCGTGTCGTGGGGCGTCATTGCGCTGAACGTTGCCGCGATGGCGATCTGGACCGTCGGTGTGTTCGCGTCGCTGTATGCGGGTTATCTGAAGCCCGACCTGAGAGTGACATGCGCGAACTTGTCGTCCGTCATCAACGGTTTCGCGACCGTCGTGCTGGCGGTCGTCATCGACCCGCAGGTTTCCGTGATGACCGACGACGTCATCGAAGGGCGGATCTCGGAGAACAGTTTTCGGCGCGCCATCACGACACTCGCGGGTGCGCGCGTGCTCGGCACGTTGTGTGCGCAGGCGGTGCTCGTTCCGGCCGCGCTCGTCATCGTGCGCGTGGCCGAGCTGATCTAGCGCGGTATCCGGACAACCGGGCAACCGG
Organism: Burkholderia sp. Se-20378; assembly: GCF_017104665.1. Classification (NCBI taxonomy): domain Bacteria; kingdom Pseudomonadati; phylum Pseudomonadota; class Betaproteobacteria; order Burkholderiales; family Burkholderiaceae; genus Burkholderia; species Burkholderia sp. Se-20378. Next base: position 12,227 of record NZ_JAAGPG010000078.1, read on the forward strand.
CCATCACTCCCGCGGACCATCGCCATGAAACCCGTTGCTGTCGTATTGCACGGCCCGACCAGTGCAGGGAAGGGCAGTCTGGCAAAGGCGCTCCAGCAAAGCTCGGACGTGCCGACGTTTCACGTGTCGCTCGACGCGTTCGTCGAAATGTCGCGCCGGCGTGACATGCGATCGGACGACGAACTGAACCAGGCGCTGAGGCTTCACCAGCTCAACCTGCAGTCGACGCTCGCGGGGATTGCAGCCAGCCATTTCGAGATCGTGCTGGACCTCGTGCTTCGGGATCTGTCCGCGCTCGACGAATGCATTGCCGCGCTGTCGCCGCGTCAGACCTTTGTCATCGGCGTTACGTGTCCGCTGGATATCCTCGAACAGCGCGAACGCGCGAGAGGGGATCGAGGCGAAGGCATGGCGCGATCCCAGTTCGGGCATCCCGCTTATTCGCGGCCGTACGCGCTGCGCATCGACACCTCGACCTGTACGCCGGAGGAAGGTGCGCGCCGCATTCGTGCCCACGTCGACGCGCAGCGTGAATGATCGTCACCGGATTTGAGCCGGACAGGCTGCGTTCTCCCTTGAACTCGCCGGCACTGAAGCTCATCGTCCATAGGGATTATGTCGTTTGCGCGCGACAGATCGTATTCTGCGAACAAGCGGAGAATTCCGGATGAAACCGATTCCCATGCTTTTGTGCCGATTGCCGTTTATTCGCGTTTCAAACGGAGTCGCGTGTTGACGGTGCGGCCTGGCGTGGCTTTGGCGGCCGAGCCGGCGGTTGCCGGGCCGTTGTGTCCAGACAGGGGATTCATGGATTGAATGCGCGCCGATTCAAAATATAAATTTTGGCAATACGCTGGCACGGGATATGCTTCGTAGGTCTTATCCAATCGGAACAGACGCCGGATATTCGTCAGGATAATCAGGCAAGAGCATGAACCGGTTTGCTCTGACAAGACAATCGATTAGAGGATGGATCGTTTGTGAAATCTGCGCGGTAGTGCCAAGCTGCGCGCGGAGCAAAGTCGTACACGGATTGAGTTGGGTGACTTGAAACGCAGGCCGTAACTCCTCGCGACGGCCACTACTGACAGTTCAGGATATGACATTACAGATTGGGGTCCCTCTGGAGACGGCCCACGAGGAGCGGCGCGTAGCGACCGTTCCCGACGTCGTCGAAAAGCTGATCAAGCTCGGGTTCTCGGTGGCCGTGCAAAGCGGCGCCGGCACCGGTGCGAACTTCAGCGATGACGACTACCGCACGGCCGGCGCCGAAGTCGTGCCGACGGCCGCCGATCTATGGGGCCGCAGCGATATCGTCCTCAAGGTGCGTCCGCCGAGCAGCGACGAAGTCGCGCTGATGCGCGAGGGCGGTGCGCTGATCGGCTTCGTCTGGCCGGCCCAGAACCCTGAACTGATGCAGCAGCTGACCGCGAAGCGGGCCACGGTGCTGGCGATCGATTCGCTGCCGCGCACGCTGTCGCGCGCGCAGAAGATGGACGCCCTCACGTCGATGGCCGGCGTGAGCGGCTACCGCGCCGTCATCGAGGCGGCCCACGCATTCGGCCGCTACTTCAACGGGCAGATCACGGCCGCGGGCAAGGTGCCGCCGGCCAAGGTGTTCATCGCCGGCGCCGGCGTTGCCGGCCTCGCCGCGATCGGCACCGCTGCAGGCCTCGGCGCGATCGTGCGCGCCAACGACACGCGCGCCGAAGTGGCCGACCAGGTCAAGTCGCTGGGCGGCGAATTCGTCAAGGTCGACTACGAGGAAGAAGGCTCGGGCGGCGGCGGCTACGCGAAGGTGATGAGCGAAGGCTTCCAGCAGGCGCAGCGCGCGATGTACGCGCAGCAGGCCAAGGAGGCGGACATCATCATCACGACCGCGCTGATTCCCGGCAAGCCGGCGCCGAAGCTGATCACGGCCGAGATGGTGCAGTCGATGAAGCCGGGCAGCGTGATCGTCGACATGGCTGGCGAGCAAGGCGGCAACTGCGAACTGACGGTGCCGGGCGAGGCGGTGGTGCGTCATGGCGTGACCATCGTCGGCTACACGGATCTCGCGTCGCGCCTGGCGCGTCAGTCGTCGACACTCTATGCGACCAACCTGCTGCGCGTGGTCGAGGAGCTGTGCAAGACCAAGGACGGCACGATCAACGTCGACTTCAACGACGACGCGATCCGCGGCCTCACGGTCATCAAGGAAGGCAACGTCACCTGGCCGCCGCCGCCGATCCAGCAGCCGGTCGTCGCAGCGAAGCCTGCGGCAGCGCCGGTCGCGGCAGCCGCGTCGAAGGGCCATGGCCACGGCAGCGGCGCGCCGATGTCGGCGAAGTCGCTCGCGATCGTGTTCGCCGTCGGCGCGCTGGCGTTCCTGCTGGTCGGCCAGTTCGCGCCGGCCACGTTCCTGGCGCACTTCACGGTGTTCGTGCTCGCTTGCTTCATCGGCTACATGGTGATCTGGAACGTCACGCCGTCGCTGCATACGCCGCTGATGAGCGTGACCAACGCGATCTCGTCGATCATCGCGATCGGCGCGCTGGTGCAGGTCGCGCCGCCGTTGGGCGAGGCCGCGGCCGAGGGCCGTCCTTCGGGGCTGATCCTGGGCCTGGCGGTGGGTGCGCTGACGCTCACGGCCGTCAACATGTTCGGCGGCTTCGCGGTGACGCGCCGCATGCTGGCGATGTTCCGCAAGTAAGGAGACGACCACAATGACTTCCAATCTGACTACCGTCTCCTATATCGGCGCGGCCATCCTGTTCATCCTCAGCCTCGGCGGGCTGGCCAACCCGGAGACCGCCCGGCGCGGCAACCTGCTCGGCATGATCGGCATGCTGATCGCCGTGCTCGCCACGGTGCTCGGCCCGCGCGTGTCGGTCGAGGGCATTCCGTACATCGTGGCGGCACTGGTCGTCGGCGGCGCGGTCGGCCTCTACGCCGCGAAGAAAGTGCAGATGACGCAGATGCCCGAGCTGGTTGCGCTGATGCACAGCCTGGTCGGCCTGGCGGCGTGCCTGGTGGGCTTCGCGAGCTACATCGATACGTCGGTGCAGTTCACGGGGGCCGAGCACGCGATCCACGAGGTGGAAATTTACGTCGGCATCCTGATCGGTGCGGTGACCTTCGCGGGCTCGGTGATCGCATTCGGCAAGCTCTCGGGCAAGATCGGCGGCAAGCCGCTGCTGCTGCCGGCACGGCACTGGCTGAACCTGGCCGCGCTGGTGATCGTGATCGTGTTCGGCCGCGCGTTCCTGCATGCGGAGACGATCCAGGACGGCATGACGCCGCTGATCGTGATGACGGTGGTGTCGCTGCTGTTCGGCGTGCACATGGTGATGGCGATCGGCGGTGCGGACATGCCCGTCGTGGTGTCGATGCTCAACAGCTACTCGGGGTGGGCGGCGGCAGCGACCGGCTTCATGCTCGGCAACGACCTGCTGATCGTGATCGGCGCACTGGTGGGCTCGTCGGGTGCGATCCTGTCGTACATCATGTGCCGCGCGATGAACCGCAACTTCATCAGCGTGATTGCCGGCGGCTTCGGCACCGGCAGCGGTACGCCGGCGGCGGCGGGCGGCAGTGCGCAGCCGGCCGGCGAAGTGGTGGCGGTGAGTGCGCTGGAGACGGCCGAGCTGCTGCGCGATGCGAAGAGCGTGATCATCGTGCCGGGGTACGGGATGGCCGTCGCGCAAGCGCAGCACACCGTGCATGAACTCACGAAGGTGCTGCGCGAGAAGGGCGTCGACGTGCGTTTCGCGATCCACCCGGTGGCCGGGCGCATGCCGGGGCACATGAACGTGCTGCTCGCCGAGGCGAAGGTGCCTTACGACATCGTGATGGAGATGGACGAGATCAACGGCGACTTCCCCGAAGCCGACGTGTCGATGGTGATCGGCGCGAACGACATCGTGAACCCGGCGGCGCAGGAAGATCCGGGCAGCCCGATCGCCGGCATGCCGGTGCTCGAGGTGTGGAAGGCCAAGACCTCGATCGTGATGAAGCGCAGCATGGCGTCCGGCTATGCGGGTGTCGACAATCCGCTGTTCTACAAGGACAACAACCGGATGCTGTTCGGCGACGCGAAGAAGATGCTGGACGAGGTCTTTGGCGCGTTGAAGGCCTGACGGAGGGCATGGCCGGGCGCGTGCACGGGTCGAACGATAACCGGCTGGGGTGTTGGACAGTCGGTTGATCGGGGCCCGGCGCGCCGGCCGTGCACATCGCGAAGGTCACGGAAGTGCGGGGCGGGATGGGCCGTTTCGCACTTCGTTTCTTTCGGCGAAAGACAGCGATCGATTGTCGGTGCGCAGATCGACGGTCAATGCGAATGAGGCCGTTGGAGCGGGCGGTTGCCACACCATTGGCGTGAGGTTCGCGGAAGTTTCGCCGGTTGCCGAGTGGCTTTGGTCGGCCGCTGTCCTGCGCCAAAAGCGCGCTCGAGATTGTCCGCACGAACACGTAGTAGACAAGCGGGCCTTGCCGGTCGCCGATATCGCACCCGCCGCTCGAATGGCGCCGGTGCGTTTCCTCCCTCTCCCTCCGTACAGCAGCGACGCCGGCCCCTTTCAGTGACTGCGTCCGCGACGATACCGTCTATCCGGTGAATCCAAGGTCCGCAAAACGGGTGACCTTTGCGTCGCAGGCGTTCGCCAGCGCCGGATCGTGACTCGAAAAGATGACGACACGGTCTGCAGCCAATGTCTTGAACAGATCGATCAGCACCGCACGCGACGCGGCATCGAGCCCGCTGTCCGGTTCGTCGGCGATCACGACGGCGGGCGCGCCGAGCGTCGTCGCCGTCAGGAACAGTTTCTTGCGCGTGCCGAACGACATCTGCTCGAAGCGCTTCTCCAGATGCGGCGCAAGCCCGAATCGCTCGGCCAGCTCGAGCGTGCGGGAATCGACGACGGCATGCCTGGCGGCCGCCGCGAGATCGAGAAACTCGCGACCGGTCTGGAGCGGATACGCGAGGCAATCGTCGGGCACGTACGCCAGCGCGGATTTCGCATCGTGTGGCGCGGTGCGCAGCGAATGGCCGCCGATCCACACCTCGCCTTCGTCCGCGTCGATCGTGCCGGCGAGAATCGCGAGCAACGTCGATTTGCCACTGCCGGTTTCGTCGTATAGCGCGACGCATCCGGCGCCGGATGCGTAGTTGAGTCCCTTGAAGATGACGCGCTTGTCGTAGCGCTTGCCGAGATTGTCGAAGCGGAGCATGGATCGGTAGATCAAACGAAAATTTGCCAGGTGAGCGCGGCCCGGATTACGGACAGCAGCAGGCCCAGCGACACGGATTGTCGGGACGCGTAGCGTTGCGGCAGATAGTGTAATGCGACAAGCGGTGCACCCGCGCACACGAAGGTACGCTCGAAAGTCGCGGCGCACGCGTCATACAGCTCGAGTATGCTGGATGAATGCCGTCTGGATGACCGACCCGGACGGCAAAACTGCACACAATCACCGCGATTGCATCGCAACCACCGGCCACACCGGGCCGATTTCAACGCCGGAACAGGGACTCGACATGGCAGAACTGGACAACGCGCTGTACGAACGGATCGGCGCGCTGAGCGACGCGGGCGATGCATTGATGGAAGACGGCGACTACGAAGGCGCACTGGCGAAATTCTGGGCGGGATTCGACCTGCTTCCCGAACCCAAGACCAATTGGGAAGCCGGAACCTGGCTGATGGCCGCCATCGGTGACGTGAATTTCCATCAAGAGGACTACGCGGCCGGACGCGACAATCTCGCCCAGTCGATGCATTTCCCCAACGCGATCGGCAACCCGTTCCTGCATTTGCGGCTCGGTCAGTGCCAGTTCGAACTGGGCAATCTCGACCGTGCGGCCGACGAGCTGATGCGCGCCTATGCGAGCGGCGGGCCGGAGCTGTTCGAGGACGAGGACGGCAAGTACCTGCGCTTCCTGGCCACGCGGGCAGAAGGCATCGAGACGCCCTGAAGCGCGTTGTTCGTGTCGCCCGTTCGCCCGTTCGCCCGTTCGCCCGCCGGCTGCCAGCCGGCGTTGCGAGTGGGCTTCGACACCCGCGCCGGGATGCCGGGCGTTTATCCGCAAGCGCGCAACCTGCCCATGAACCTGACCTTTCCCGTCGCCACCCGATCCGACGCCGACACGCTGGTTGCCATCCGCATCGCCGCGATGCGCGACAGCCTAGAGCGCATCGGCCGCTTCGATCCGCAGCGTGCGCGCGACCGGTTTCTCGCGTCGTTCGACCCGGCGCTATGCCGCCTGATCGAAGTCGATGGCGTGAACGCGGGCTTCTTCGTGATCCGGCCGCAGGAAGATCACTGGTTGCTCGACCATCTGTACATCGTGCCCGAGCATCAGGGAAAGGGGATCGGCGCGGCCGTGCTGCACCGGATCTTTGCCGACGCAGACGCGCAGCGCGTGCCCGTTCGCGTCGGCGCGCTGCGCGGCAGCGATTCGAACCGCTTCTATGCCCGGCACGGCTTCGTGCAGGCCGATGAAGCGGAGTGGGACATCTACTACGTACGCGCACCGGGTTCGGCGACGGTGTAGATCGCATCCGCGGTGCGATTCCGGCGAGCGCATCAGCGTTTTCCCGGATACGGAATGCGCGGCGCATGCCGATGATGCAGAGAGAATATAAATACATGATCCGAGGCCATCATGACCACATCTGCAACAAACGGACTGAATGCGGTATCGCCTGAAACGACCGGGGCGGGAGCGACATCCGACGATGCGGGTGGCGTACCGTCGATCCTGCTGGTCGACGACGAGCCGAGCGTGCTGTCGGCGCTCAGGCGCGTGTTCCGGCCCGCGGGCTACGAGATCCTGACCGCGGAAAGCGGCGAGGCGGCCCTCGAGATCCTGACGTCGACGGAAGTCGACCTGATCGTGTCCGACATGCGGATGCCGGGCATGAGCGGCGCGGAGTTCCTGGCCCGCGCACGGTCGCTCTACCCGGACACGATGCGCATCCTGCTGACCGGCTATGCGGAAATCGCGTCGGTCGTGCAGGCCGTCAACGACGGCGGCGTCTATCGCTACCTGAACAAGCCGTGGGACGACCACGACCTGCTGCTGACCATCGAACACGCGCTGGAGCAGCGGCGCCTGCGGCGCGAGGCGGCCCGGCTGGCCGCGCTGACAGAGGCGCAGAACGAAGCGCTGCGCCGTTTCAACACGGAACTCGAAACGCAGGTGCGCGCCCGCACGGAGGAACTCGGCCAGACCGTGATGTTCCTTGAAGCCGCGCAACGCGACCTGAAAAGCAGTTTCACCGCGATGGTCCAGGTCTGCGCGAGCATGATCGAGTTGCGCTGCGGGTCCGCCAGCGGGCATGCGATGCGGGTCGGCGAGATTGCGCGGCGGCTCGCGCTGGCCTCCGGGATGAGCGAGCTGCATGCGCAGGACGTCTATTTCGCGGGGCTGCTGCATGGCATCGGCAAGCTGTCGCTGCCGGACGAATTGCTGCACAAGCCGCTCACGAAGATGACGGCGGAAGAGCACGGGTTGTTCCTGCAGCATCCGCTGCGCGCGCAGATGGTGCTGACGCCGGTCGCGCAACTGCACAAGGTCGCGTCGATCGTGCTGCACCAGTACGAGCGCTTCAACGGACGCGGCACGCCGGACGGCCTGGCGGGCGATTCGATCCCGCTCGGTTCGCGAATCCTGGCGATCGCGCGCGATTTCGAGGGGCTGCGCAATGGCGACATCGGCGTGCCACATTCGGTCGAGCAGGCGCTCGACGCGATGCGCTCGCAGGCCGGCGTGCGCTACGACCTGAAGATCGTCGACGGCCTGATTGAACTGATGCAGGACCCGGCGAGTCTCGGCATCGCGGCGTCCGTCGCGGAGATCAAGTCCGCGCAGCTGCGCGAAGGAATGCAGCTCGCCGACGATCTGCGCACGCATCGCGGCGTGCTGCTGATGACCAAGGGCAGCGTGATGTCGGCGCACCAGATCGAGCTCGTGCGCCGCTTCGAGACGCGCGAGGGGACGTCGTTCGACATCCTCGTGCTGGCCGGCCAGGCGGCGGCGAAGCAGGCGCAGGGCGCGCCGAATGCGGGCGCGGCGCCGGCCTGAGCCCGGACGCGCGGCCTGATGGCCGCGGTGCGCGACTTCGTGCCGCGGCAACGCACTCACCTCGATTCGAGCGCTCGATCATGTACGGCACCTACAATCTCCCGCTCGTCCTGCTGTCGCTCGCGATCGCGACGCTGGCCTCCTATACGACGCTCGACCTGGCCGCCTTCATTTCGCTGCTCGACAACCCGAAGCTCAAGCGTGCGTGGCTGGGCGGCGGCGCGGTGGCAATGGGTACCGGCATCTGGTCGATGCATTTCGTCGGCATGCTCGCGTTTTCGCTGCCGATTCCGCTCGGCTACGCATGGCCGGATACGGGCGCGTCGCTGGCGATTGCCGTGCTCGTGTCGTACTTCGCACTGACGGTCGTCACGCGCGCGCGGCTGGGCTGGCGGCGGCTGCTCGTGGGCGGCGCGCTGATGGGCGGCGGGATCGCCGGCATGCATTACGCGGGGATGGCCGCGATGCGCATGCAGCCCGGCATCCGCTACGATGCCGCGCTGTTCGCCGCGTCGATCGGCATCGCGGTGATCGCGTCGACTGCCGCGTTGTGGATCGCACAGGCACTGCGCGCGCAGCAGGCGCGCCATGCGACCGCTCAGCGGATCGGCGCGGCTGTCGTCATGGGGATCGGCATTACCGGCATGCACTACACGGCGATGGCGGCCGCGCATTTCGCGGCGGACGCGCGGTGCGGGGCCGCGAACGGGGTCGACACGCCGTGGCTCGCGACGACCGTCACGCTGTTCACGACGGGCACCCTGGTCGTCACGCTGCTGCTGAGCCGATTCGATGCGCGCACAACTTTCCTGCGCGGGATGACCGATACGCTCGAGCGGCTCGTGCGCTTGCGCACCGTCGAACTGGAACGCGCGCTGCACCGGTACGAACAGACGACGGCGATGCTGCAGCGGACGCGCGAGAACATGGCGACCGAGATCGACGAACGCAAGGTGGCGCAGGCGCGGCTCGAACAGGAGAAGGAGGAGCAGCGGCGCCTGCTGCATGCGCTCGAGGAAACCCATGTGCAACTGCTGCAGTCGGAAAAGCTCGCGTCGATCGGCCAGCTCGCGGCCGGTGTCGCGCACGAGATCAACAATCCGATCGGCTTCGTCAGTGCGAACCTCAATACGTTGAAGACGTGGGTGCGGAGTCTGCTCGACGTGATCGCCGCGCATGAAGCCGCGCTGCCGCAGCTCGACCCGGCCGCGCGCGACGCGCTGGCGGCGACGGGCCGCGCAGCGGATCTGGACTACGTGCGCGGCGAGATCGAGACGCTGATCGACGAATCGATCGACGGCGCGCTGCGCGTGCGGCGCATCGTGCAGGACCTGCGCGATTTCTCGCGGCCGGCCAGCGACGAGTGGAGCGTGGTCGATCTGCGCGCGGGCCTGGAAAGCACGCTCAACGTCGTCCACAACGAACTCAAGTACAAGGCCGAAATCGTGCGCGATTACGGTGACGTGCCGCAGGTCGAATGCCTGCCGTCGCAGTTGAACCAGGTCTTCATGAACCTGCTGGTGAACGCGGCGCATGCGATTCCCGAGCGCGGCGTGATCACGATCCGCACGTCGAGCGATGGCGAGCAGGTGTCGATCGCGATCAGCGACACCGGGACGGGCATGACGCCCGACGTCGTCAGGCGGATCTTCGATCCGTTCTTCACGACGAAGCCGGTCGGGCAGGGCACGGGGCTGGGCTTGTCGGTATCGCACGGCATCGTCAAGCGCCATCGCGGCACCATCGACGTGACGAGCGAGCCGGGGCGCGGCACGACGTTCTGCGTCCGGATACCGATCCGGCGGGCCGGCGATCGCGCGAACGCGGCCGAGCTGGCGCAACGGGCGTGATCGCGTGACGGCGTCGCGCGCCACGGGCCGGCGCGGTTTTCGCGCGTCATGGCAGTCGCTTGCGGCGTTGGCGACGAAAGAAATGCCAGAACATCGCGGTGGCGTCCGGCCCCGTGGCGGAATGAAACGGCTCGCGCGGGTCGCCGCCGCTCCATGCATGCGGCAGCCGGCGGACGATGCAGACCCTGACGACGAGACGCCCGGCCTTGAGATAGTCGATGGTGTCGGCGTCGTCGCGTGCATGGATGCGTTGCTCGCCGACACGGATCGCGCCGTGTTCGTCGACGAGCCGGTTGAGCCGCGCGAACGCGATGCCGAGCTGCTTCGCGTTCCGGTCGGTGACGACCGTATCGAGTGCGCCGTGCATGACGAGCGCCGGCATGCCGGGATAGGACGTGACATCGGCGCAGGCATCGACCGCGCGTATCGGGTCGTCGCGCAGGCCCCGACGCATCAGGTTCATCGCCGCCAACGCCGACGACGGCGGGGCGATGGCCGGGCCGGAGTGCAGTCCGACGGCCGCAAAGCGATCGGGATACCGTATGGCCAGCGTCGCGGCGAGCCCGGCACCGGCGGACATGCCGGCCAGGTAGATCCGGTCGCGGTCGAAGCCGTGCTGCCGCACGATTGCGTCGACCAGCGACGCAACGGCCGCGGCTTCGGACTGCGTCGCGTCGCCATGCCAGTGCCAGCAGCGGTGCGCATGAGCCGCCTTGGCTTGCTCGGGAAACAGCACGGCGAACCCCGACCGCTCGGCGAGACGGCACATGCGCGTGCCCGCGGCAAACGATTCAGCGCTTTGCCTGCAGCCGTGCAGCATGACGACCACCGGCATGCCGGCCGTCGTCGCCGGCGCGGCGGGGAGATACAGCGCGTACGCAAGATGGTTCACGTAGCGGCCGGCACTCGGGCCGGCGGAATGAAACGACCGGAGCCACGTGCCGGGCGCCTCGTCCGTCCGTGCGCGGGCGGGCGGCGCGGTGCCCGTGCGTCTGGCGGTACGGGCGGTGACGGTCGGCTTGGTCGCCCGTTTGGCGGCCGGTCGCGGCTTGCTCGTGCGCTTCGTCGGGCGCGTGCCGGTTGCGACGGAGAGCAGTTCGAGATGCCGCAACCAGAGGCTGGTTTTTTTCCTGGGCATGTGCAGTCTCTTGCCGGCGGCCGATCGTGGCTGGAAGAGGCGGCCGAATCCGCCGTCGAGTGGACAATCGAAATGGGGCGTGGCGCAAGGTTCGTGCTGCCGGCCGTGTGCGCATCGGAACCCGTCGGCCGATCGAATGCAACGGCAAGCCGGGGCCTGCGCAACGGCGGCGATTCGACGCTGCCATCGACGATATTCACCGCCCGATGTGACGCCCGTGCGAATCGAAATCTGTTTCGACCCTGTCGCGTGCGGGGCTAGCGCCGATCCAGCAGCGTATCGCTCAATACGCTGAACGCCGCGCCCGGCAGCTCGTGCAGATGCTCGACCACGCTGCTGACCGGATAGAACGTTTCGACCGAATCGTCGAGGATCCCGACACCGATCAGTTCGACGCGCCGCTCGCGCAGCGCATCGACGCGGGCGCGCAGGTCGGTGCGCAGGATCGCCGGGTTGCCGTCGCCGGTTGCCGGATAGCCGTCCGACAACACCATCAGGATTCGCCGCCGCGCCCGCTTCGCCAGCAGCCGCTCGGCGGCCCAGCTCAACGCCTCGCCGTCGGGATTCTCGTGGCCGCATTCGATGCAGGCGAGGCCGCTCGGGTGGTCGGAATCGAATCGCTTGTAGACGCGCAGGTCGAGCCGTTCGACGAACCGGTTGTAGCCGAACGTATCGCGGCCGGCGTCGATCCAGCGCTGGTAGTGCGCGCGCATCGCGGCATCCTCGACGGAGCTGTAGCCGAGTACTTCGCACGCGAAGCCGAGTTGCGTCAGCGCATCGCACAGCGCCGCCGCGCACAGCCTGGCGAGCTCGATCTTCTTGCCGGCCATCGATCCGCTGCAATCGATCAGCAGGCTGACGGCCGCGTCGCGCCCGGGGGCGGCACGCCGGACGCGGAATGGCGTGCGATAGCCGGGCGCGGTGACGAGGCGCGCGAGTGCCATCCGGTCGAGCTCGCCGCGCTCCTGTTCGCGCTTCCAGCGCGTCTGCTCGTCCACTTTCAACGCGCGTTCGAGTTTCAGCTTGAGCGGCTCGGTCTGCGCGCGGGCCGCGCTTCGCAGGCGGTGCCAGCGTGCCGCTTCGCCCTTGCCGGTGAAGTCCGTCACCGTGTCGAATGCGGTGGTCAGCGGGACCGACAGCAGCGGCCGGTTGTCCACGGACAGGCGGATCGTGCCGGGCATTGCCTCGCCCGGCGTCGGCGCTTCGGTCGACGATTTCGTGTTGGCAATCGCACCGGCGCCCGATTCGGCCGAAACCGGCGCACGCGAGTCGTCCGGCGCGCCCTGTCCGTCCGATTCGAATTCGGCGGCGATGCTGTCGCTGTCGAGCGTGCTGCCCGGATCGGCCGTGAACATCATGTTGTTCGCACCGGCCGATGCCAGCGCGCGCACGCGTTCGACGATCCGCTGCGCGGCGCGGATGCTGTCGGCCGTCGATGTCGCGGCGCGCGCTTCGTCGACGAGATCATCCGATGCGGTGAGCGTGGCGTCGAGCGACGGCACGCGCTCGACGGCGGACGGCGGTTCGTCCCACAGCGCACGTTCGATGCGCCACACCAGCCGGTCGCGCCATGCCATTCGCGGCCACCGGTGGAGCGTGTCGGCGGCCGCTGCCGCACGCATCCGCCGCAGGAATGTCATCGCGCCGGGATAGATCGCAGCGAGGCGGCCGGCCGCGCGCCGGTCGTCGATCGCCTGCGCAATGGCCCGCACCGCAGGCGACGCCAGCGCGGCGATGTCATCGATCGCACCGAAGCGGGCGCGCGCCGCGTATAGGTCGACGAGGCCGGTGATCGCATCGTCGTCGACGTCGCCGGCGAGCAGCGTGTCGGGCAGCACCAGCAGGTCGCGCTGCGCGACCGGCCCGTGGCGCGCGAACCGCACCTCGATGCCGTGTCGTTGCGCGAGCGTGCGGGCCAGCCGGGTCAGGTGGAGCGACCGCGCGTCGTCGTCCCGGTCCATCGCGTCAGGCCTCGACGTCGATGTAGTGGCGAATGATGCTGCGGATCAGGTCGGCGTCTTCCGCGCTGACCTTCGCATAGATCGTCGGGCCGGCGGCCGATTCGGGGTCGCCGGTGCGCAGCATCAGCTCGGCCCAGTCGATCAGGCGCCGCGTCGAGAACGCGCTGGCCAGATCCTCGCGGACGAACGCGGCGCGGCAGTCGGCCGCGATCGCCGCGAGCGTGTCGGCCATCGCCGCGGTCATGGCCGCGCCGAACGTGCGCTGCAGCACGCGCGCCTCGTCGGGGGGCGGCAGATAGTCGAGGCGGTACACGCGCCAGCGGTCGAGAAACGCCTCGTTCATCACGTTGGCGCCCTGGTACAGATGGCGGAACTGTCCCATCGCGCCCACCGCATTGGCGGTCGCGAACAGCCGGAACGACGGGTGCGGCGCGACGATCTCGTTGCCTTTTTCCTTCAGCAACAGGCGGCCGGCCGGTTCGAGCACGGCGGTCAGCACCGCGAGGATCGCGGGTTCCGCGAAGTCGATCTCGTCGACGATGAGCCACAGCCCTTCGCGCATCGCGGTCGGCAGCACGCCGTCGACCCAGATCGTCTCGCCGCCCTTGACGGTCCAGAACCCGACGAAATCGCCGACCGTCGTCTGCCCGTTCATGTTCGAGCGCAGCACGCCATGGCCGGCCAGCGCGGCGGCCTGTTCGATGAGGCTCGTCTTGCCCGTGCCGGTGTGGCCGATCAGCAGGATACGCCGGTTCTCGACGATGTCTTCCAGCACGTTGGTCGCGCGCGCGGTGAACAGGTAGGCCGGGTTCAGCGGCGGCACGAGCGGCCCG
>NZ_JAAGPG010000783.1:0-2667 GCF_017104665.1 Burkholderia sp. Se-20378
TGGTCGCATCGCCGGCATCCTGCTCGAAAAGAACCCGCCTCACCTGCTCGTCGACTGCAACGGCGTCGGCTACGAAATCGACGTGCCGATGAGCACCTTCTACAACCTGCCGCAAAACGGCGAGCGCGTCGTGCTGCTCACGCAGCAGATCGTCCGCGAGGACGCGAACCTGCTGTACGGCTTCCTGACGCCGCAGGAGCGCACGACCTTCCGCGAGCTGCTGAAGATCACCGGCATCGGCGCGCGCATGGCGCTCGCCGTGCTGTCCGGCATGAGCGTGCAGGAACTCGCGCAGGCCGTGACGATGCAGGACGCCGCGCGCCTCACGCGCCTGCCCGGCATCGGCAAGAAGACGGCCGAGCGCCTGCTGCTCGAACTGAAGGGCAAGCTCGGCGCCGATCTCGGCGCACTCGCCGGCGCCGCGTCGCCGTCCGACCACGCGACCGACATCCTCAACGCGCTGCTCGCGCTCGGCTATTCCGAAAAGGAAGGCCTCGCCGCGATCAAGAACGTGCCCGCGGGCACCGGCGTATCCGAAGGCATCAAGCTCGCACTGAAGGCGTTGTCGAAGGTGTAACGCCCGCATGACGCGCCGCCGGCCGGTGCGTTGAAGCCAGTGTCGCGCGACCGCGCAGCGCTCGCCAGTCGGCCGTTCGGCCAGGTGGGCCGGACAGCGGCGCGCGGTACAATGGCCGCATGATTGAAACCGACAAACTCGCCACCGAGCAGCGGATCATCGCCGCCACGCCCGCCTCGTCGCACGAGGAGGTGTTCGAACGTGCGCTGCGGCCGCGCCAGCTCGACGACTACGTCGGCCAGGAAAAGGTGCGCGGCCAGCTCGAGATCTTCATCGAAGCCGCCAAGCGCCGCTCCGAGCCGCTCGACCACGTGCTGCTGTTCGGGCCGCCGGGCCTCGGCAAGACGACGCTCGCGCACATCATCGCGCGGGAAATGGGCGTGAACCTGCGCCAGACGTCGGGCCCCGTGCTCGAGCGCGCGGGCGATCTCGCCGCGCTGCTGACGAACCTCGAAGCGAACGACGTGCTGTTCATCGACGAGATCCACCGGCTGTCGCCGGTCGTCGAGGAAATCCTGTATCCGGCACTCGAGGATTACCAGATCGACATCATGATCGGCGAAGGCCCGGCCGCGCGCAGCGTGAAACTCGACCTGCAGCCGTTCACGCTGGTCGGCGCCACCACCCGCGCCGGGATGCTGACCAACCCGCTGCGCGATCGCTTCGGGATCGTCGCGCGCCTCGAGTTCTACGATGCAGAGCAACTGTCGCGCATCGTGCGGCGCTCGGCGTCGCTGCTGAACGCGCAGATCGATCCGAACGGCGCGCTCGAAATCGCGAAGCGTTCGCGCGGCACGCCGCGGATTGCAAACCGGCTGCTGCGCCGCGTGCGCGACTTCGCGGAAGTGAAGGCCGACGGCCAGATCACCGCGGCCGTCGCCGATGCCGCGCTCGCGATGCTCGACGTCGATCCGGTCGGCTTCGACCTGATGGACCGCAAGCTGCTCGAGGCCATCCTGTACAAGTTTGACGGCGGCCCGGTCGGCATCGACAACCTCGCGGCGGCGATCGGCGAAGAACGCGACACGATCGAAGACGTACTCGAGCCGTACCTGATCCAGCAGGGCTTCCTGCAGCGCACGCCGCGCGGGCGCGTCGCGACGCTGCTCACCTATCGCCACTTCGGGCTGTCCGTGCCCGACACCGGCCGCACCGAACGCGGCGAGTGGGATACCCCCGCCGGGAAGTAACCCGCCGCCCGAGCCGCACCCGCCATGACCACGCCGCCCAGCTCCCACCCCGCCGCCCCCGCACCGGGCCCGCGCTGGGCCGAGCCGATCCGCAAGCGGCTCGTGGCCGGCGTCACCCACCTGACGGTGGGCGGCGGCGGCCCGTCGCTCGACCTCTCTTCGCCGCCGGGCGACCCGGGGCTGTTCGGCCCCGACGCTGTCTGCTGGCGCGTGCATGCCGACTTCACGTCGATGATGACGGGCGGCATCGCCGCGCTGCTGCTGCAGGCGCTCCATCCACTCGCGCTCGCGGGCGTCTGGGATCACTCGTCGTTCCGCACCGACATCCTCGGCCGCTTGCGGCGCACCGCCACGTTCATCACCGGCACGACGTTCGGCAGCCGCGCGGACGCACTCGCGCTGGTCGAGCGCGTGAAATCGATCCACTCGCACATATCGGGCACCGCGCCGGACGGTCGGCCGTACCGCGCCGACGATCCGGCGTTGCTGACCTGGGTGCATGTCGCGGAAGTGTCGAGTTTCCTCGCCGCACATCTGCGCTACGTGAATCCGGCGCTGCCGGGCGAGCTGCAGGACCGCTACTACGCCGAAACGGCATTGATCGCCGAAATGCTCGGCGCACGTGAAGTACCTCGCTCGCGTGCCGAAGTGGCTGCCTATCTCGCGCGCATGCTGCCCGAACTCGAGGCCGGGCCACGCACCTTCGAAGTCATGTCCATCCTGCTGAACGTGCCGGTTGCGAAGCCTGCGCTGCGACCGGCCGCGTCACTGGTGATGCATGCGGGAATCGATCTGCTGCCGCCGTGGGCGCAACGCATGCTCGGCGTGTCGGCGTTCGCGCCGCTGCGACGCGCGGTGGTCCGGCCCGGCATCCGGGTCGTCGCCCCCGTGCTGCGCTGG
>NZ_JAAGPG010000784.1:0-2736 GCF_017104665.1 Burkholderia sp. Se-20378
TACCGCCCCGCGCATGCGCCGTGGGCGATGCCCGTGCGCGTGCTGCCGGGCCCCGACTACGCGTCGTTCGCCGCCGATTCGCAGCAGGCGTTCTGGGATGAAGAATGGCTGGTCACGGCGAACAGCAACCGCATGGGCTATCGGCTCGCCGGCATCGAACTCGCGCGCGAGCGGCCGGCCGAGCTGCTGTCGCACGCGGTGCTGCCCGGCACGATCCAGGTGCCGCCGAACGGCCAGCCGATCGTGCTGATGCACGACGCGCAGACCACCGGCGGCTACCCGAAGATCGGCACGGTGATCCGTGCGGATCTGTGGAAACTCGCGCAGGCGCGGCTCAACCTGCCGATCCGCTTCGTGCGCACGACACCCGACGCCGCGCGCGCCGCGCTGGCTGCGGAACGTGCGTATCTGCGGCAGATCGACGTGGCGATCGACATGCGCGAGGAAGCGCGCCGCCGCGCCCAGTCGCGTGCGGCATGACAATGGCGGTAGCAGTACCGAAGGCAGTAGCAGTAGAGAAGACGGGCCACGCAATCAGTGGACGAGGAACATCATGGAAATCGATCTGAATGCCGATCTCGGCGAAGGATGCGGTTCGGACGAGGCGCTGCTCGACCTCGTGACGTCCGCGAACATCGCATGCGGGTGGCATGCGGGCGGTGCGAACGCGATGCGCGACTGCGTGCGCTGGGCCGTGCAGAAAGGCGTCGCCATCGGCGCGCACCCGAGCTTTCACGATCCGGAGAATTTCGGCCGCAAGGAAATGCAGCTGCCGGCCAGCGACATCTACGCGGGCGTGCTGTACCAGCTCGGCGCGCTGTCGGCGATCGCGCAGGCCGAAGGCGGGCGCATCGCGCACGTGAAACCGCACGGTGCGCTGTACAACCAGGCCGCGCGCGACCCGATGATCGCCGATGCGGTCGTGTCCGCGATCCGCGATTTCGATCCGTCGCTCGCGGTGTTCGGGCTCGCGAACAGCGTGTTCGTCGCGGCCGCGCGGCACGCGGGGCTTGCCGCGGTGGAGGAAGTGTTCGCCGATCGCGGCTACCGCGCCGATGGCTCGCTCGTGCCGCGCAACCAGCCCGGCGCACTGATCGACGACGAGGACACGATGATCGCGCGCACGCTGGACATGGTGCGCAGCCGGCAAGTCCGTGCGATCGGCGGCGAATGGGTGATGCTCAATGCGCAGACCGTCTGCCTGCACGGCGACGGGCCGCATGCGCTGGTATTCGCGAAACGGATTCGCGCCGCGCTCGAAGCGGTGGGCGTCGACGTGGTCGCGCCCGGCATGCTGCAGGCCGACGAACGCGCCTGATCCGGCCGATCGCGCCAGCGGCGTACGATCCGTCGTACAAAAGAAAAAAGCGCCCTCGTGGCGCTTTTCCGTTGGCGCAATCGTTGCGGCTTCGCCGTCTGTCGATTCGCCCCCCGAAACCGTCTTGCGACGGTGGCCGGAAAAATCTTCCGGATTAAAAAACGTCCGCCGCCGCCCGATTACTACCTTTCCCCGGTGGGACGACGGAACGTCGCTTTATCTCGCAAGTCGGCCTGCATGCCTAGTTGTTGTCCGACGATGATTGGCCCCGCCGTACATGCAGACACTTCCGCGGCCGGCACGTGCATCACGTGCCGGCAACGCGCTAACCCCGCGCTTTATTTTCTGCTACCCCGTAGAACTTTTTCTATTCTTTTCATTTTTTCAACTTGTGGATCGAAGAATAGATATTGGCAGATCGGGATGTCAATCGTTTGAAACGCTATTTTCTGACGATTCAAGGGTTTTCCTTATCGAATCGCGTGCCCATACAGGCGTTTAAGGCGCCCGCACAACGTCAATCAAACAGGGGAGGATCGGTTCAGGAGCGGTGACGGCGATCAGTTCGCGTCGACCCTGTAACCTTGTTGACGCAACAATTCGAGCACGCCGCGCGGGCCGCCCAGATGCAGCGCGCCGATTGCGACGAACAGCGGCCGGTTCGGTGCGGCGATTGCCGTCATTCGTGCAACGAAGCGGCGGTTGCGCTCGTACACGATCTTGTTGTCGATCGCGTCCGACAACGCCTTCGAACGCGCGAGCCGTTCGCTCTTCGCGACCGCCCATGCCGAGATCGCATCGGCGTCGCCAATTCGCCACAGTCGGTGCAGCGCCTTGATGTCGTCGGCGTTCTGCGCGGGCGTCTGCACCATGTCCTGCGCGAGCATCTCGCGCTGCTCGGCGAGCGTCAGCCCGGTGAACGCGCGCATCTGTTCGGCGAGCGTCTCCAGCCCGATCACGCGGCCGCCCTTCTTCTTCAGGAATACGTTCTGCAACTGCGCCTCGGTGCCGTATTCGGTCTGCAAACCGGCCGACAGCGAATCGTAGGTCTCGACGACGAGCGCCGCGAGCCACGGCCGCATCTTGCGGATCTCGGCGAGCGCGGCCGGGTTGCCGCGCAGGCGCGCCGCGAGCCGCTGCCACAGCGGTTCGGGCAGCAGGCGCTGCAGGCACGGGTAACGGCAGACGCCGTACTTCGACACATCGTCCTGCGATTCGAGCAGGTCGTCGGGCGACAGCTCGAGCGCCAGTGTGGGCGACGCGGCGAGCGCCGCGAGGATGCGCGGCCGGAACGGCTGCGCGCTCGGGTAATCGGACGGGTCGCCGGTGTGCAGCGTGCCGAGCACGTACAGCGTGACCTTGCCCTTGGTTGCAACGTAGAACGGCATGCGCGCGGGCTGCACGCGCACG
The DNA here is from genome assembly GCF_017104665.1 of Burkholderia sp. Se-20378. Lineage (NCBI taxonomy): Bacteria > Pseudomonadati > Pseudomonadota > Betaproteobacteria > Burkholderiales > Burkholderiaceae > Burkholderia > Burkholderia sp. Se-20378. Next base: position 2,729 of record NZ_JAAGPG010000784.1, read on the forward strand.
GTGCCGCG
>NZ_JAAGPG010000785.1:0-2825 GCF_017104665.1 Burkholderia sp. Se-20378
TTTCGCGCGCGGCAGCAGCGCAAGCGCGGCGCGGCCGGCGCGCTGCACATGGCCGGCCTTGTCGACGAGCGTGAACGGCAGCTCGGGCCACTGCCATTCCTGCAACGGCACGGCAGGCTCGCGCGGCGGCAAAGAAACAATCAACGTGCTCACAAGAGCTCCTCTCCCGATTGGCGTCGTTATAGCTGGTCGCGAATGCGCACGACCCGTGTCGAATGCGTGGTCGGATCACGATACACGAGCGAGGTGCGATCGACCTCCGCGCGTTCATGCTGGATCCGGCCATGCACGATGAAATAGCTCGAATTGACGTCGATGACGCTCGAGTCGAGCGTCACGTTCGGCGCACCGGCGCCGCGCAGCGCGAGCTGCACGTCGCCGACGTTGCGGAAAAACACGGTCTCGCGGCGCGACACGAGCGCCTGTGCGGACGACACGCTCATCCCCGGCATCAGCGCCGCGATCACCTCGGCCGGCGCGGTGTTCATGTTCACCGGCGTCGTGGTCGGCAGCACGGTGACGAACGGGCGCAGCCGCGCGACCATCTCGGGCGTCACGCCGTCGACGTCGAGCAGGCTGTCGACGCCCGTCATCACCAGCGGCGCCGGCCCGCGGTCGCCGCCCGTCATGCCCGGATCGTCGGTGAAGCCGCCGCCGCCTTGCTGATCGGTCGTCACCGGCGCGGTGATCGGCGGCGCCGTGCCGCCACCCGGCAGCGTCGGCATCTGGAAACGCGTCGCCGAATTCAGCAGGCTCGCGCGCACCTGCAGCGCGATGCGCTTCGCGAACGCGCCGTCGTAGCCGAGCGTCGTCAGCAGGCGCTGGAACGCCTGGACCTGCGTGACGTTCAACTGCAGCACGCCGGGCGCCGGCGACGCCACGAGGTTGCGCAGGTTGAACTTCGCCTGCGCGTCCTCGATCGAGCCGGAGAGATAGGTGTCTTCGCTGCCGGTGTCGTTGGGTGCGCCGATCCGGCCGAGGAAGTCCGACAGTTTCGTCTTCGCGATCGGCACGCCCCAGATCCCGCCGAGATACGTGATGCCGGGCGCCGTGTCGCCTTCGGAGCGCAGGATCATCCGGGTCCAGTCGAGCGCGCCGCGCGCGACCCACTGCGCCTGCGCGATCACGCGCTGGTTCTCGATGCGGCGGATCTGCACCTGCTGGCGCCACAGCATCCCCGAGACGAGGATCGCCGACAGCGCGACGACGAGCAGCGCCGTGATGATCGCCGCGCCGCGCTGACGGCCGCGTGCCCGTGCGCGACCGCTGGCGCGAGCGGCGAGTAATGAGCGGTGAGGGCGCGCGCGCATCGTCATTCCCCGACGAGGAAGATGCGCGTGACCGGCACGCGCAGCGACGTCGCACCGATGCTGACCTGCAGCCCCGTCACCGCGCGCGCAGGCGGCGCGTTGCCGATCTGCGGCACCTTGAGTGCATCGTTGTTCTGCGCGAGCGCTTCGTCGGCCGTCTGCAGGTTGGTGGTCCAGCCCATGCGCGGCACGTACAGCTTCGCGTCGATCGCGCCGACGCCACCCATCAGCGCGACCCAGCTCCAGCCCTCGACGCTGCTGTCCTTCAGCGTGCTGCGCAGCCGGTTCGCGTCGTCGATCGGCGGCGACGCATAGCGCACGACGCGCCCGCCGGCGATCCGGTAACGGACCACCTGCAGCCGTGGCGCAACGCCCGGCACCTCGAGTTCGCGGACGATCTGCAGCGTATTGCCGGCCACGCCGATCGCCGGCTGGCCGGCCTCGTCGTCGGTCGCGGCGAGGCGCGCGTCGATGCGCATCTGGTCGAACATCTGCGCGAACACGCGCTCGTCTTCCATCGCGGCCGCGACCTTGTCGCGGCCGCGCATGATCTGGTCGAGCCCGCGCCACGCGAGGATCGCGACCACCGCGAGGATCGCGATCGCGATCATCAGCTCGATCAGCGTGAAGCCGCGGGCGGGGCGGGCGAGCGGGCGTCGCATCGGCGCGTCAGAGCGGACGGCTGGTTTCATTCGCGACCACCGTCACCATCTGCGCCAGCACGCCGGTGTGCCCGGGCATGCTCACCGAAATCCGCACCCGCCGGAACACCGGGTTGGGCGTGGTGCTCACACGCTGCGTGCAGACGAGCTGCACGTTGCCTTGCGAGCAGTCGAAACTCTGTTCGCCGATCTCCGGCCACGCATGCGTGAGCCGCATCTGCGCGAGCGCGTTGTCGGCGCTCCAGCCGGCGAGCAGCCGGCGATGAAGATCGGACGCATTGTTCGCCATCGTGCCGACCGCGCGGATCGACGCGGCGAGCGCGACCGCGATGATCGCGAGTGCGACCAGCACTTCGATCATCGTGAAACCGCGCGATGAAGAAACGGAAGAGGGCAGGCGACGACGCATCGTCATTGCACCTCGTAGCGGCCGTTGCCGGTGCCGACGATCGTCGCGCTGCCGACCGCCGAATGCAGCGTCACGCGCACCGGCGTGTCGATGCTCTCGGTGCCGAACACGACGCGACTCGCGTGCGTGTCGGACCCCGGATAGTCGATATCGGCGCCGGTGACGCCACCGTCCCAGTCACGCGGGCGCAGCAGGTCGTCGCGCAGCGTGCGCCAGCCGTCGGGCGAGCTCACGTCGAAACGGAAGCCGTGCGCGGTCGGCTGCCACGCGATCGGCCGGGCGCGCACCTGCGCTTCGTCGCCGGCCGTCTCGAACAGCAGCGCGATGCGCTGCGCTTCCTCGCGCAGGTCGGTGCGTGGATTGCGCGTGAGCGACAAGGACGCGAGCGACACGAGCAACCCCGCAATCACGAGCACGACCAGCATTTCGAGCAGCGTGAAGCCG
>NZ_JAAGPG010000786.1:0-3032 GCF_017104665.1 Burkholderia sp. Se-20378
GTGGCCGCGTCGACTGGCGATGCGCCGGCCTGATCGCCGGCTGCCGCGCGTGCCGCCGCTTCCTGCTCGGCCATCGCGGGACGGTTGCGCAGGTGCAGCAGGAATTCCTGGATCAGGCGATCCCACAGCTCGATCGTCGAGCGCAGGTAGCGCTCGGACACGCCGCCCGCAACGACCACGTCCATCTCCAGCGCGAGAAACTGTCCGTGGCTCGCCAGACGCGCGAAGCGCTTGGTCCGGTTCCAGTCGGCGACGAGTTCGGTCGGCAAGTCGCCCTGCACCTGCAGCACGCACGACAGCGTGTAGTCGATGAACAGCAACGTGGCGGGCGGCGCGCCGGCGCCCTGCGGCGCGAGCGCGGCGGCCGGATTGCCGAAGCGCACCGCGAAGCCGATGCCCTGGCTGGCGCTCATCAGTTGCACCGCGCCGTTCTGTTCGGCCGCCGTCACGCGGTAGCCCGCGCGGCGCAGCACGTCGGCCAGGTGGTCGGCGCTGATCGCTTCGATCGGCGCGTCGTGTGCCGCGCGGTCGCCGCCGGCGTTCGGTTGCTTGTCTTGCATGTCTGTCTTCCCCGTATTCAACGAATCGATCGGTTCAATCCCGGCTTCGGGCCACGCGCTCACTGTGCGTTCGCCGCGGCGGCCGACGCCGACGCCGGTGCCGGCGTGGCTGCAACCGGCCGCGCGGCCGGGTCGTACTTGCCCGCATACAGCGCGTCGCCGTAGCGTTGCGCAATGTCGTCGTACTTCACGCGCGCCGACTGCGCGAACGGCTGACGCGACGAGAACAGCGTGCCGACCCCGACATGCTCGTACGCGTCGAGAATCTCGTGTCCCACGCGATACAGCTCGGCATTGTGTGCCTGGCAGGTTTTCAGTTGCGTGTCACGCGCGGCGACGTCCTTCTGCAGTTGCGTGTGCTGCGCGTCGCGGGCATGCGACACGGCGAGCAGGTCCTCATAGGACGACTTGTATTTCGCCAGCGACTTCGCGTCCTGCTCGCGGCCCGCGCGCTCCTGCGCCAGCGCACGCTTCGCGGCAGCCTCGGCGCCCGAATCGCCGCGCGCGGCGGCCAGTTGCCCCTGCATCGCCTTCAGTTGCGCGAGTGCGTCGTCGCGCTGCTTCTCGGCCGCCGCCTTGTCGTTCTGCAACTGCGCCTGGTTGTCCTGCAACTGGCGCAGCTCCTGCACGGTCGAGCGCAACTGGCTGCGCAGCTTGTCCTCGATGCTCTGCGCGTGCGCGCCGCCGGCCGCGAGCAGCAGCGTGCCGGCCACGCCGGCCGCGAACATCGTGCGAGTGATCGTGTTCATCCGCGACTCCGGTCAGAAGCGAGCATTGAGCTCGATCTGCAGCACGTCGATCGATACCGGCGGCCCGTACACTTCCTTCGAGCTCAGGTAACGGGCCGACACCCACGTATCGCGTGCGACCGCATACGCGGCGCCGAGTACGTAACCGCGCGCGTTGGTGCCGCCGAGGTGGAAGTCGGGATCGTTGAACGCGTCGAGCACGGCGTCCGGCTGCAGGTACTTGTACGCGATCGAGAAGTTCCACTGGCCCTTCTCGCGCGGCTCCGGCTCGCCGAACGTGGCCTTCGCGAGGAAGCCGTTCGGGCCGCTTCGGTAGTCGGCGCGCGTCGCGTTCACCGACGTCGAATCGTAGTTGTTGACCGGCAGCGACGATGCCGCGAATGCCTTGTTGTCGTTGTATGCGAGGTTGCGCACGTATTCGCCGTCGAGACGCAGCTTGAAGCGATCGGCCACCACCGTGTCCCACTGCGCCTTCAGGTCGAGCAGCCGGTAGTTGTAGGCCAGGCCGAACAGCTGCGGCTGCGGCGTCATGCCCGGCGCGAGGTTCGGGTTCTGCACGATGTTGCGCAGCGCGATCAGCGTGTTGCCGCCCTGCATGAATGCCGGCGCCTCGTTGTCGGTGCTGCAGCTCGTCGCGCCGGCGTAGAGCGCGCACGGCGACGACAGCGTGCCGCGCATGTTCTGGAAGTCGTAGTACGCGACCGCGCCACGCAGCCGGTTCTTCGCGTCGATTTTCCAGTCGGCGCCGAACTGTGCGCCCAACATCCACTTCGTGTCGCTGCCGGCCTTCTCGGTGCTGTTCGACGGGAAGTTCTCGCTCGTGTACTGGATCGGGAACACGCCGAGCGTGCCGAACAGCGTGACGTCCGGATTCCACGGCAGCGCATGGCGCAGGTTCGCGGCGAGCCCGTCCATCATCAGGTCGTCGGAGAACACCAGGTCCGACTTGAAGAACGGGTTGTCGAAACGGCCGGCCGTCAGGTTCAGCCACGACGTCGGCTTGTAGGCAAAGAACGCCTTGTTCAGCCAGATGTTCTTCTTCGCGAAGCCGCCGCCCGCGGTGGCCGTGGTCGACACCGGCCCGTTGTCGTTGCCGCTCGCGAGCTGGATGCCGGCGATCATCTCGTCGGACAGCGTCGCCGTCACGCCGAGCCGCGCACGGTAGCGCAGCAGGTTGTTGCGGTTTTCCCGCGTATTCTGCGTGGGGATCTGCGTGTTGTTGGTGTTCGAGTTGACGTCGAACCCGCCGCCCTGGTTGATCGCCGCGAAATTCGTCACGCCGTTCGTGTTGCCGCTGCCGTAGAAGTGATACTCGTCACGCACGCGCAGGTCGCCGTCGAGCTTGATGCGCGACACCCAGTCGGGGAACGTGTTCGGCTGCGCCCAGTTCTCGGCCTTCGCCTGCGCGATCACCTCCTGCTTCACCTGGTCGCGGATCTGGTCGCGCACGAGCTGCGGCACGTACGGCACCGCGACGTCGCCCGGCTGCGTCGGCGGATTGACCACGCCGCCCGCCACGACCGGTGCGCCCGATGCGCGGGCCGACCTCGCCTGCACGGCCTCGGTGCGCGCCTCGCTGATCAGCTCGTTCGCGTTCTGCTGCGTGAGCACGCCGCGCTTCACGAGCAGGTTGATCAGGTTGATCACCACGCTCTCGGTCGGCGCGGCTTGCCCCGACGCCGCCTGCGCCTCCAGCGACTGCCCGTGCGCGGCGGACGCGCAG
>NZ_JAAGPG010000787.1:0-2929 GCF_017104665.1 Burkholderia sp. Se-20378
TCGTGACTGTGACTGGTGATTGTGTTTGTTTTTAATCTAAGTGAGCCCGCACCGTGTCCCACACGCTGCCGCACCCGCTTACCCTCCGCGCCGCTCTTGCGATTGTCGTCGCCGAGGATGTCCGGGAAGCGCCGCCCCCACGCATGCGACGTGCGGATCTCGTCGTAGATCGTCTGCGCGATCCGGCGCGCGCCGGCCGCATCGGGCGGCTCGATCTCGTACACGTTCATCCGGTTGAGCAGCGGCTCCGGAATCGCGTGCGCGTCGTTCGCGGTCGCGATCCAGATCACGTTGCCCGCATCGATCGGCACTTCCGCGAATTCGTCGATGAATGCGCGCGCGGTGTCGTGCTCGAGCAACGCGTACAGCGCGCCGAGCGGATCGTATTGCGCATCGCTGCCGGCCTTGTCGATCTCGTCGACCGCGATCACCGGGTTCGCGTAGCTGCCGTTCACGAGCGCATCGAACACCTTGCCCGGCTTCGCGTTCTTCCATTGCGACGACGCACCCGACAGGATCCAGCCGGCCGTCAGCGAACTCATCGGCACGTAGTGGTACGCGGTGCCGAGCAGTTGCGCGAGCGCCTTCGCGAAATGCGTCTTGCCGATGCCCGGGGGCCCGAGCAACAGGATCGGCATCAGTTCGAGCCGGTCGTCCGTTTCGAGGCACAGCGCGACCTGCTTGCGCACGTCGTCGAGCGGCTCGGCGAAATTGGGCAATGCCTCGCCGAGCGCGTCGAACGACGGCATCCGGTTCGGCTTCACGCAGAAGCGCAGATTGCCCGTCTTGAGCATCCTCTCGTAGGTGGCGCGCAGTGCGTCGCTCGCGCTCTCGTTCAGGTCACTCAGCGCCGTCTCGACCTGCTCGAGGTCGTACACCGTGCTGAAGGACGCCACCGCCAGTTCCTGTTTCACCATCGCCGTCGTCATACCAACCTCGCTGCCGCTTGCTGTCACACGACCATCAGACCCTTACGATTTCAGTGTAGCGATCCCGCATTCCCGCGCAAGCAAGCAGCCGCGTGCGTCTGCTGCTAACACCCGCGCGCACTGCACGCCGGCGCACCGCGGCGTATGATCGTCGGTTCACCCACCCGCCGCACCGGCCGTGCCGACGGCGCCCGCGCGGCGCGTCGGACCCCGTCCCGAAGGTATGCCGATGTCCGTCCCCACTGCTTTCCCGCGCGTCGACGCCGATGCAATCGACGCCGTCGATGCGGCACTCACGTCGCGCCGCGCGATCCGCGCATTCCTGCCGACGCCCGTGCCGCGCGACACGCTCGAGGCAATCCTCGAAGCCGCAAGCCGCGCGCCGTCGGGCACCAACATCCAGCCGTGGCGCGTGTACGTCGCGACGGGCGCCACGCGCGATGCGCTCGCCGCCGCACTCACCGCGGCCCATGACGATCCCGCGCGCAACGAGAAATACGTCGCCGAGTACGACTACTACCCGCGCGAATGGGTGTCGCCGTATATCGACCGGCGCCGCAAGGTCGGCTGGGACCTGTACGGCCTGTTGAACATCGGCCGCGACGAGAAGGCGCGCATGCATGCGCAGCACGCACGCAACTTCCGTTTCTTCGATGCGCCGGTCGCACTGTTCTTCACGCTCGACCGCGTGATGACCTACGGTGCATGGCTCGACTGCGGGATGTTCCTGCAGGGCGTGATGACCGCTGCACGCGCACGCGGGCTCGATACCTGCCCGCAGGCCGCGTTCGTGCCGTTTCACCGGATCGTCACCGAACACCTCGGCATTCCCGCCAACGAGCAACTGGTCTGCGGCATGTCGCTCGGCCATGCGGACCCCGACGCGATCGAGAACCGCCTCGTCACCGAGCGCGCGCCGGTCGCCGAGTTCACGCGCTTTTTCGCTTGAAAACGCATGACGCGGCCCTACCTTTCGAACAGGACCGCATCTTGCGGCGAACCTGCCGCGGCGCGTCCTGTCACATCACGATCGAAATCGATCGGGCGTAAGATGTGCGTCCGTTCCCCGCTATTCCGCGTTTCCGGAGACGTTTCATGCTGAAACACGGCCTGGCCGTCCTGCTCGCGAGCATCGCGCTCGCCGCCCATGCGCAGAGCCCCGCGCCGGCCTCCGTCGCGTGGGAGATCCAGGTCGTGCGCGACGGTCAGACCATCGACACGTTCCAGCAGCGCACCACCGTGGGTCAGACCCGTACCGATACCCATCGCTATCCGTCCGCCGTGCCGGTCGGCTGCGGCAATGCCGCGCGCGTGGTGCCGACCGAGCGTTCGCGCTCGGTCACGGTCGCGCCGCTCACCGTCGATGCCGGCGCGAACACGGTGTCGCTCGCGCTCGACGTGCAGGAAACGATCGACGACGAAGGGGCGAAGCCGGCCGATCCGTGCCTGCCCGCGTCGCCGCGGCAAATCGTCGCGAGTCACCCCGGCCTGACGGTCGGCGGCGACGCGTGGACCGACTGGACGCTCGTCGAACAGCATCCGCACCTCGTGTACCGCGTGCGTGCGCACGTCGCGAAGGATTGAGCGTCATGTCCGCCGACGCCCTGTCCCTGCCGTTCGCCGAACCGCACGCCGCCCCCGACGAAATCACCGCGGTGAGCTGGAACCTGCACAAGGGCCGCTCGCCACTCGGCTTCACCGCGTGGAACGCGATGCGCAACTGGATGCAGTCGACGCACGCCGACGTGTATTTCCTGCAGGAAGCAATGGCGCGCCGCATGCCGCGCCCCGTGCTCGCACCCGGCTTCGGCGCGCCGATGGACGACGCGGTCGACGACGTCTGGCACTGCCAGGCCACCGAGATCGCACATGCACTCGACTGGCAGATCGCGCTCGGGCCGAACGTGTTCAAGCCGTCGTGGCGGCACGGCAATGCGATCCTGTCACCACACCCGCTCGACCTCGGCGGCCGCTGGGACATCTCCGCGCACCGCTTCGAG
>NZ_JAAGPG010000788.1:0-234 GCF_017104665.1 Burkholderia sp. Se-20378
GATGCGTGGTGTTCGGTTCTCCACCGGTGTGTCGGCGTCTGCGCTGGCGTTCTCGGCGGTGTCTGCGTGTGACACTGGGCGACGAGCGGTCCCGTGTCTCGGAGCCGCGCTGACACAGCTCTGCGTGCGCCTCTGCTACCGATTGATGCATCTCTTCAGTTCTCTGTTGCAAGTCTGTTCTTCACTGGGTTTCCCGACTCTCGCGCATGTTGTTGTTTTTTTTTTTTTTTTTTC
>NZ_JAAGPG010000789.1:0-2593 GCF_017104665.1 Burkholderia sp. Se-20378
TTCATCCGGACTCCGTGTCCGAGCCGGCGGGCTCGCGCTAGGCGCGCCACGCCGCCCGCCCGATCGGCGCACGATCGGTATCAACGACGCCGCGCGCGCTGCCGCCGCGCGGCCCGTCAGGAGCAAGTGAGTACGATGGCCAACCGGCTGCAAGTGATCTATATCGAAGACGATGCGCTCGTTCGCCGGGCAAGCGTGCAGAGCCTTCAACTGGCGGGGTTCGACGTCGCCGGCTTCGAGTCGGCCGAAGCGGCCGAGAAGGCGATCGTCGCGGATAACGCCGGCGCGATCGTCAGCGACATCCGGCTGCCCGGCGCGAGCGGGCTCGACGTGCTCGCGCAGTGCCGCGAGCGCGTGCCCGACGTGCCCGTGATCCTCGTCACGGGGCACGGCGACATCTCGATGGCCGTGCAGGCAATGCGCGACGGCGCGTACGACTTCATCGAAAAACCGTTCGCGGCCGAGCGCCTGATCGAGACGGTGCGCCGCGCGCTCGAGCGCCGCGAGCTCGTGCTCGAGAACCACGCGCTGCGGCGCGAGCTGGCCGGGCAGAACGTCGTCGCGCCGCGCATCATCGGCCGCAGTCCCGCGATCGAGCAGGTACGCAAGCTGATCGCGAACGTCGCGCCGACCGATGCGTCGGTGCTGATCAACGGCGACACCGGCGCCGGCAAGGAGCTGATCGCGCGCAGCCTGCACGAGCTGTCGCCGCGCCGCGACAAGCCCTTCATCGCGGTAAATTGCGGCGCGCTGCCCGAGCCGATGTTCGAGTCGGAGATGTTCGGCTACGAGCCCGGCGCGTTCACCGGCGCCGCGAAGCGCCGCGTCGGCAAGCTCGAATATGCGTCCGGCGGCACGTTGTTCCTCGACGAAATCGAAAGCATGCCGCTCGCGCTGCAGGTGAAGCTGCTGCGCGTGCTGCAGGACGGCGTGCTGGAGCGGCTCGGCTCGAACCAGCCGATCCGCGTGAACTGCCGCGTCGTCGCGGCCGCGAAGGGCGACATGAGCGAGCTGGTCGCGGCCGGCACGTTCCGGCGCGACCTGCTGTACCGCCTCAACGTCGTGACGATCGCGCTGCCGCCGCTGGCCGAGCGCCGCGAGGACATCGTGCCGCTGTTCGAGCACTTCATGCTCGATGCGGCCGTGCGTTACGCGCGGCCCGCGCCGGTGCTGACCGACCGGCAGCGCGCGAGCCTGATGCAGCGCGACTGGCCCGGCAACGTGCGCGAGCTGCGCAACGCGGCCGACCGCTTCGTGCTCGGCGTGGCCGACATGCCGCAGGAGACGGGCGCGAGCGGCGACGACGCCGACAACGAGCAGACGCTGAAGGAGCGCATCGAGCAATTCGAGCGCGCGGTGATCGCCGAGGCGTTGAACCAGACGGGCGGCGCGGTCGCCGCAACGGCCGACCGGCTGCATGTCGGCAAGGCGACGCTGTACGAGAAGATGAAGCGCTACGGGCTGTCGGCGAAAGGCGAAACCGAGCGCTGAAAAGCAAACGGACCGCGGAACCGGGTTGCCCGGTCGTGCGGTCCGTCGTGCGGGGAAGGGCGCGATGCGCGGCCCTTCGAGCCGGATCGGGCGGCGCTCAGGCCGCGTTGCTGCCGAGTGCCTTCTTGAGCAGCGCGTCGAGTTCCGCGAACTGCGGTGCGCCGACGTAGCGCTTCAGGATCTTGCCGTCCTTGTCGACGACGAAGGTCGTCGGCGTGAGCTGCACGTTGCCGAACTGCTTCGCGACGCTGCCGTCGTCGAGCGCGACCTTGAACGGCAGCTGACGCGTCTGCGCGTAGTTCGCGACGTACATCGGCGGATCGTAGTTCATCGCGACCGCGACGAATTCCAGCCCCTGACCCTTGAAGCGATTATAGGTATCGACCATCTGCGGCATTTCCTGCATGCAGGTTGCGCAGCTCGTCGCCCAGAAGTTCACGAGATAGACCTTGCCTTTCAGGTCGCCTGCAGTCGAGACCTTCTGGCCCGACAGCAGCGTGAACGTGGCGTCCGGCACGCTGGACTTGCCGTTGAACGCGAAGAAGCCGGCAACGGCGATCGCCGCGACAACGACGGCGGCGACGACGTAGCGGACGGGGCCGGCGCTGCGGCGGGCGGGGGGCGTGGTGTTCATCTGGTGCTCTCGGAGTCGGTCGATGACGCGGGTCAATGCAAAGGACATCGAAATTCGGCGCTCATTTTAGCGCGAATGCGGCAAGCGTACCGACGGCAGCTGCGCATCCCGGAATTCACGTTCGGCGGATAATGCCCGTTTTGCCTGCCCGATCCACGCCATGCCGAAGGAAGTCACCGTTTCGTTGCGCCCCCTTTTTCGTCCGCTGCGACACTTCGCCGCGCTCGCGAGTGTGAGCGTCGCGCTGGCCGCGTGCTCGCCGTCGTACGACTGGCGCACGCTGCACAACGACGCCGGCTACACGATCGACCTGCCGGCGAAGCCGACCGTCGAGGAGCAGCCGGTGGCGATCGGCGGCGCGTCGATGCCGATGCGGATGCAGGCCGCGCACGTTGACGGCGCGGTGTTCGCGGTCGGCACGCTGACGCTCCCGGACGACCGCGACGACACGCGCCGCGCGGCGCTCGA
>NZ_JAAGPG010000790.1:0-2826 GCF_017104665.1 Burkholderia sp. Se-20378
CCACGCCACCCAGCGCGCTACACACGCTGCCCCACACTCTTCCCCTACACGACGCTCTCCCGATCTGCGCAGACGCGCGTCGCGGTTGCGCCCGCGCCCTCCGACCTTTACCGGCGCGACGCCGCTGCGGGCCCCGGCGCCCCGCTCGCGCGCCATCTGACGATTGACCAGGCCGCGGCCCGACTGACGGGCGCGCGGCACAGCCAGGACACCACCGATGCTTGACTACATTCGCGACGGGCAGGAAATCTACCGCCAGTCGTTCGCGACGATCCGCGCCGAGGCCGACCTGTCGCAGGTTCCGCCCGACCTCGAGAAACTCGCGGTGCGCGTGATCCATGCGTGCGGGATGGTCGACGTCGTCTACGACCTGCGTTTCTCGGCCGGCGCCGGCACGGCGGGCCGCACGGCACTCGCGGCCGGCGCACCGATCCTGTGCGACGCGAGGATGGTCGCCGAAGGCATCACGCGCGCGCGGCTGCCGGCCGACAACCGCGTGATCTGCACGCTCGGCGAGCCCGAGGTGCCCGATCTCGCGCGACATCTCGGCAACACGCGTTCGGCGGCCGCGCTCGAACTGTGGCGTCCGCATCTCGCGGGCAGCGTCGTCGTGATCGGCAATGCGCCGACCGCGCTGTTCCACCTGCTCGACATGATCGACGCCGGTGCGCCGCGCCCCGCGCTGATCCTCGGTTTCCCGGTCGGCTTCATCGGTGCGGCCGAATCGAAGGCGCTGCTCGATGCCGACAGCCGTGGCGTGCCGTACGTCGCGCTGCTCGGCCGACGCGGCGGCAGCGCGATGGCCGCTGCGGCGGTCAACGCACTCGCGACGGAGGTCGAATGACGACCGCGCGCGGACGCCTGTTCGGGGTCGGCGTCGGCCCCGGCGATCCCGAACTGATGACGATCAAGGCGCTGCGCGTGCTGCAGGCCGCGCCCGTGGTCGCGTATTTCGTCGCGAAGGGCAAGAAAGGCAATGCGTACGGCATCGTCGAAGCGCACCTGCAGGACGGGCAGACGCAACTGCCGCTCGTCTATCCGGTGACGACCGAGGCGCTGCCGCCGCCGCTGTGCTACGAGACGGTGATCGCCGACTTCTACGATACGGCCGCCGAAATCGTTGCCGCGCACCTCGACGCGGGCCGCGACGTCGCGGTGATCTGCGAAGGCGACCCGTTCTTCTACGGCTCGTACATGTACCTGCACGACCGCCTCGCGCCGCGCTACGACACCGAGGTGATCCCCGGCGTGTGCGCGATGCTCGGCGGCACGGCCGTGCTCGGCCAGCCGCTCGTCTATCGCAACCAGAGCCTGTCGGTGCTATCGGGCGTGCTGCCCGAGCACGAACTGCGCGAGCGGCTCGCGCGGGCCGACGCGGCCGTCGTGATGAAACTCGGCCGCAATTTCGACAAGGTGCGGCGCGTGCTCGACGAGCTGGGGCTCGCGAAGCGCGCGCTGTATGTCGAGCGCGCGACGATGGCGAGCCAGCGCATCGTGCCGCTCGACGAAGTCGATCCGATGGCGTCGCCGTATTTCTCGCTGCTCGTCGTGCCGGGGGAAAAATGGCAAGGATGACGACTCCGCCCGCGATCGTGATTCTCGGCGCGGGCGCGCTCGATACCGCGCGGCGCATCCAGGCGCGCTATCCGGGTGCGCTCGTGCATGGCCTCGCATCGCGCGTCGACGCTGACGTGCCATTCGACGATCTCGGCGCGCACCTGCGTGAACTCTATGCACGCGGGCTGCCGATCGTCGCGCTGTGCGCGGCCGGCATCGTGATCCGCTGCATCGCTCCCGCGCTCGCCGACAAGGGCGTCGAGCCGCCCGTGCTCGCGGTGGCGGAAGACGGATCGGCGGTCGTGCCGCTGCTCGGCGGGCTGACGGGCGTCAACGTGATGGCGCGCGAAATCGCCGCATGCGTCGGCGTCGCACCGGCGATCACGACCAGCGGCGAATTGCGCTTCGGCGCGTGCGTGCTCAATCCGCCGGAAGGCTATGCGCTCGCCGATCTCGCGCAGGGCAAACGCTTCGTGTCCGATCTGCTCGCGGGCGCGTCGACGCGCATCGACGGCGCGGCGCCGTGGCTAGACGATGTCGCGTTGCCGCGCGATGACGCGGCCGCGCATGCAATCCGCGTGACGCCCGATGCATGGCACGGTACGCGCGACGAACTGGTGATTCATCCGCGCAGCGTGGTAGTGGGCGTCGATGCGCAGGCGATCCACGGTGATGAAGCGCTCGCTGCGCGCATCGACGCCGCACTCGATGCGCAAGGTCTCGCGCGGCTGGCGCTCGCGGCTATCGTTGCACCCGTAGCGGCAATCGGTGATGCCGTGCTGGAAGAAGCGGCGCAAACGCTCGACGTGCCGCTGCGCTTCATCGATGTCGATGTCGATGTCGACGGCGATGCCAATGCACCAACCGATGCGGCCGCCCTGCTCGCCAGCGCGTTGCGTGTCACTCACACGCTGCGCGCCCCGACGAACGGTATCGCATGCGCGGTCGCGTCGCACCCGGTCGATCCCGCCACGCTCGGTCGTGCGCGCGGCCGCCTGACGGTGCTCGGCCTCGGCCCGGGCGGCGCTGCATGGCTCACCCCGGCCGCGCGCGCGGCGCGCGCCGAAGCGACCGACATCCTCGGCTATACGACCTACGTGAACATGGCCGGCCCGTTCCGTGACGACCAGCGCGTGCACGGCACCGACAATCGCGAGGAAATGCAGCGCGCGCGCCATGCGTTCGAGCTCGCGGCCGAGGGCCGGCGCGTCGCGGTCGTGTCGTCGGGCGACCCGGGCGTGTTCGCGATGGCCGCGGCCGTGCTCGAAG
>NZ_JAAGPG010000791.1:0-2665 GCF_017104665.1 Burkholderia sp. Se-20378
TCCAGCCCGTCACCGTGGTTGCGGGCGGCGGCCGCATGCAGGCGACCGTCGCGCGCTTCAACGTACGGCGCACCGGCTCGCAGGTCTGTGTGACCTGCCTCTCCGGCACGGTCGCGCTCGAACATCCGCGCGGCGCGCGCACGCTGACGGCCGACGATCAGGTCGTCTACGACGATCGCGGCGTGCAGCCCGTGTCGCGAATCGATCCGGGCGCGGTCAGCGCATGGCGGCGCGGGATGCTGGTGTTCAACGGCGTGCCGCTTTCCGATGTCGTCGACGAGATCAACCGCTACCGGCGCGGCAAGGTCATCCTGCGCAGCGCGTCGCTCGGCGAAAACCGGATGCAGGCGCAGTTTCCGATCACGCGGCTCGACGACGTGATCGACATGGTAGGCCGCCTGTATGGCGCGCACATCACGCGCTTGCCCGGCAACATCGTGCTGCTGAGCTGACCGGCTTTCCGCGTCTTACTTTCCGTTCTTCCTCCCGCTGGCGATGCGTTCGCGTCGCTTCCGGCTGTCCGCGCCCTGCGGGTTACGGCCGTTCGATACGACTTGATCAATGAGGGCCGGCAAACGCCGGGCTGTCTGTCATGGCGGCCCGGTGTGACGTCGTCGGACCCGAGGCGTGTGTGGCAAGCGCCCCGGCCGTGCAGCGATGCGCGGTGCGGGGGATGTGTGTCGATGGAGCTTCGGGCGGTGGCGTGATCATGAACGAATCGCAACGGGAGTCGGATCCCGGCGACGCGAATACGCGCGCCGATGCGATCCGCGAGGGCGCGGTGCGCTGGTTGTTGTGGTTGCGCACCGGCGACACGACGGAGCAGGAACTCGACGCTTTCGCGCGCTGGCGCGCGCAGAGCGACGAGCACGCACGCACGGTCCGCGAGCTGATCTGGATGTGGGCCGTGCTGGAGACGGTCGGCCGCCAGGAGCCCGGCGGGCCGACGCGCACGCATTGATGCGGCGGCGTTTTGCGCGCGCACCGGTGTGGTGCGCAATCGCGCGCGTGGTCGTGCTCGTGCTGTGGCGCACGCGCTGAAAGAAAGTGTGCGGGTTAAGCGGGCTCGCTTCGACCTTGTATATGAGAGAGCGAGGGGGCTGTGCAGAGGGGCGGTAAGGCGGAGACCGGGGAACGGGGGCCTGAATGGGCTCCCGGATCACCGCTCACGCAGGGTGGCGGGTGGGCCGAGTGGGTGCCGGCCGCGTCACGCCAGCCCGGATTCACGACTCAGGATTCAGGATGGCGACCCGGGCTGCAGGCCGGCGCGTGCGCCGTTCCAGGCGGCGTCGAGCGGATCGCCGGCATCGCGCAGCGGCTCGCGCAGAAAGGGAAAGCGTTCGACGAACGGTGCGGATTCTTGCAGGGCCACGATATGGTTGACCATCCATTGCAGCAGATCGCCGCCGTGCCGGACCTGTTCCGGCCGCCAGTCCGGCATCGTCGAGAAGAGGGCCGAGAAGCCGCTCCAGCGCGACGGACGGTCGTTGTCGCCGGGCCGGAAGTAGGTGTTCATCGCGACGTCGTGCGTGTCGGTCAGCGCGCCGACGAACAGCCCGTGCGGCGTCGGCACGCCGATCTGCTGCCAGCCTTCCGCGAGGGCCAGCGAGCGCATCACGCGCGCCGCGACGAACGCGATGCGCGTTTCAGATTCGATTTCCGCCAGCGACATCACGCCGTTGCGCTGCATGCAGCGCGCAACCGCGTGCGGCCGGATCACGTTCGACGCGAAGCTGCGCAGCACGAGGTCGGGCACCGTCAGTTGAAGCTGGAATTCGCGCAGGCCGTGCTCGGCGCTCATCGTCGAGAAGTTGACGAACAATCCTTCGGCATGACCGAGCACGCCGACGTACGGCTCGAGCCCGAGGCGCGCGAGCTTCGGCGCGATCTGGCGTTCGAGCAGCCGCATCAGGTTGCGGCGGTTGCGCACGCCCGTGAAATCGTCGAGGCCGCGCGTGACGACGTCGCTGATTTCCCAGCGACGCTCGTCCGCGACGAGCCGCGGGGAGCCGCTCAGGTCGAACCGGGCGCGGCCGTGAGCCACGCGGGGATCTACGTACATGCCGGTGCCTCGTGCATCGATTGCGGGCGGACCGCCGCGGCGGCGCGCCGTTGCGCGGGTCCGGTCGCCCACGATGCTGCGGCGTCGCGGGCGGCCCGTCAAGTGCGAACGTATCGCGACGCACGCGTGCGCATTCCGTTGCGGCGGCTCGTGCGATCAACCAGACAGGGTGGGGTAATCCGATGATGCGCACGATCGGGGAACGCTTTGTCGAGCAGAGCCCGATGACGATCATGGCGCGGCTCGTGCTGCAATGCGCGCTGCACGACGACTGGATCGGCGCCGCGGCGGACGCCGGCGACGAGCCCGACGGCGAGTCGATCCGCGAGACGCTGTTCGCCCTCGCCGTCGACGCGATCGCGTCGATTGCCGCGTGGCAGCGGATGCCGGATGCCGGCGTGGCCGCCGCGCCGGGGTTTGGCGCGGCCGTGACGGCACTGCACGATTACATGAGCCGCTGGCGTTCCGGCTGGGGGCGCGCGCTGGCAAAGGACAGCGTCGAACTGCTGCTGCCGGTCGCAGCGGCGCGCAACGTCGACGGCGAGCGTGCCGTCGACGGGATGCGGCTGCGCGTGCTGGATGGTACCGGCGCGGCCTGCGCGC
>NZ_JAAGPG010000792.1:0-237 GCF_017104665.1 Burkholderia sp. Se-20378
CCTTAAAAAAAAAAAAAAAAAACAACAATAACAACACCGAGCACCCACGACCGCAGCGATGATCTACCCGCACAACCTCCCCGACACGCAGCCCCACCTGCCGCCGCCCATCCCACACGCAGGCCGCCGACCTCTCCACACACTCGACGCCTCCGCCACCCGCCACGACACACACACACTAGCTCCCCCGGAGGCCCGCCCGCCCTCCCCCACGCCCCTCCCGCGTCCACCGACACC
>NZ_JAAGPG010000793.1:0-233 GCF_017104665.1 Burkholderia sp. Se-20378
TGTTAGCTGTTCTCTTACTTTATGTATTTGTCACTCTAGATGTACCTGTAGTGTGTATGTAGTCTCATCCTGTATCTCATTCAGCTGTCCTACTTGTTAGTGTGTGACTTCTCCATCTACACTGTCTCTGACGATGTTATCTGTCTGTTCAGAATAGATTTAATTGTCTGCTGCGTGTATGTTTTTTTACTTATTTTTAATTGTCTACCTTTTTTTTTTTTTTTTTTTTTTTT
>NZ_JAAGPG010000794.1:0-2659 GCF_017104665.1 Burkholderia sp. Se-20378
CATCCTGCAGGCGCTCGACGCATCGCCATGGCGCCATGCGGGCGATACGCGCGAGCGGCTCGAACGGCTCGCGCAGCAATGGCTGGACGGGCTGTGTGCTGCCGACGACGGCGGCACGGGCACCGACGCGACACCGCCCGGCGACTGGCCGCACACGCTCGCCGTGATCGAACGCGTCCGCGCGACGCTGCTGCCCGCGCTCGACGCGTGCGGTGGCGAGGAAATGCGTCAGCTGCTGCGCGGACTCGACGGCCGTTTCGTGCCGCCGGGGCCGAGCGGTTCGCCGTCGCGTGGCCGCCCCGACGTGCTGCCGACCGGCCGCAATTTCTACTCGGTCGACACGCGCGCGGTGCCGACGCAGGCCGCGTGGTCGCTTGGCCTGAAATCCGCGCAGCAACTGATCGAGCGCCATCTGCAGGATCATGGCGACTATCCGCGCGCGATCGGCCTGTCGGTCTGGGGCACGGCGACGATGCGCACCGGTGGCGACGACATCGCACAGGCGTTCGCGCTGCTCGGCGTACGGCCGAAATGGGCGCACGGCAGCCACCGCGTGACCGACTTCGAGATCCTGCCGATCGAGATCTTCGACCGGCCGCGCATCGACGTGACGCTGCGCGTATCGGGCTTCTTCCGCGACGCGTTCCCGAACCTGATGCACCTGTTCGACGCGGCCGTGCAGGCCGTCGCCGCGCTCGACGAGCCCGAGGAGCTGAACCCGATCCGCGCACGCATCGAGCGCGAACGCGAGAAATGGGTCGCGCAGGGCGTGGCGCCGGACGAAGCGCGACGCCGCGCCGGCTGGCGCGTGTTCGGCGCGCGGCCGGGCAGCTACGGCGCGGGCCTGCAGGACCTGATCGACCAGCGTCGCTGGCAGACCGACGCCGATCTCGCGGACGCCTACCGCCAGTGGGGCGGCCATGCGTATGCGCAGAACAGCGCGGGCGATGCCGCAGCCGACGTGTTCGGCGAGCGGCTCGCGACGATCGACGTCGTCGTGCAGAACCAGGACAGCCGCGAGCACGACATCCTCGATTCGAACGACTACTACCAGTTCCAGGGCGGGATGACGGCGGCCGTGCGGCACCTGTCCGGGCAGCAGCCGAGCATCTACCACGGCGACCACGCGAACCCGGTCGCACCGAAGATGCGCACGCTGCGCGAGGAAATCGCGCGCGTGATCCGCTCGCGCGTCGTCAATCCGAAATGGCTCGATGGCGTGAAGCGCCATGGTTACAAGGGCGCGGCCGAGATGGCGGCGACCGTCGACTACCTGTACGGCTATGACGCGACCGCGCGCGTGCTGTCCGACCACCAGTACGCGCTCGTCGCCGACGCATACCTGTTCGACGACGCCACCCGCGCGTTCCTCGAACGACACAATCCGAAGGCGCTGCACGGCATCTGCGAACGCTTCGTCGAGGCGATGCAGCGTGGCCTGTGGCAGCAGCCGGGCGACTATCGCGAACGGATCGAAGCGGTCTGGCTCGCGAGCGAACAACTCCAGGAAGGGGGACGGCGATGACCGATCCGACGACGCACCGCGCCCGCGCGGTCTTTCCGTTTGCGGCGCTCGTCGCGCAGGATGCGCTGCAGCAGGCGTTGCTGCTCGCCGCGATCGACCCGTCGCTGGGCGGCGTGCTCGTGAGCGGGCCGCGCGGCACCGCGAAATCGACCGCGGCGCGCGGCCTCGCGGAGCTGCTGCCCGAAGGGCAGTTCGTCACGCTGCCGCTGTCGGCGAGCGACGAGCAGGTGACGGGTACGCTCGATCTCGCGCATGCCCTTGCCGAAAACGGCGTGCGCTTCCGACCGGGCCTGCTTGCGCGCGCGCATCTCGGCGTGCTGTACGTCGACGAAGTGAACCTGCTCGCCGACGGGCTCGTCGATACGCTGCTCGACGTCGCCGCGAGCGGCGTGAACATCGTCGAGCGCGATGGCGTGTCGCACGCGCACGATGCGCGCTTCGTGCTCATCGGTACGATGAATCCGGAGGAGGGCGAGCTGCGTCCGCAGTTGCTCGATCGCTTCGGTTTGATGGTCGAGCTGGAGAACTGCTTCGACGCCGCGCAGCGCGAGCGGATCGTGAAGGCGCGGCTCGCATTCGATCTCGATCCGGATGCGTTCCGCGCGCGTCATGCATCCGCGCAACGTGAACTCGGCGGCCGGATCCACGCGGCACGCGCACGGCTGGCAACGCTCGATTTCGACGATGCGGTTCACGCGCGCGTCAGCGCGCTGTGCATCGAAGCAGCGGTGGACGGGCTGCGTGCTGATCTCGTGATGCTGCGCGCGGCGCGCGCGCTCGCCGCGCTGGAGCAGGCCGATGCAGTGACGGTGTCGCATGTGGAGCGTGTCGCCGACGCGGTGCTGCGGCACCGGCGCCATGCGGGCACGCCGCCATCGTCGCGAGCGCCGCAGAAACACGACGAACGCGACGGCCACACGCCGCCCGATGCGCGCGAGCGTCCCGACGATGCGTCGGCCGCGGCGAAGAACGATGCCACGTCATCGCAGGGCGACTGGGGCTACCTGCCACCCGAGCCCGCCGGGCTGCGCGACGTAAAGGGCGTGGGAGCGGAAGAGCGTCGTGTCGGGGAAGAGCGTGCGCGAGCGGGGCAGGCGCCGCAGGAGCCGGAGAGATAAAGAAAAAACACGACAC
>NZ_JAAGPG010000795.1:0-2856 GCF_017104665.1 Burkholderia sp. Se-20378
AGCTGGCGCAGCCGCAGCCGGCGCACCCGCGCCGCTCTCGGCCTTCAGCCGTTCGAGCTTCGCGCAGATCGTCGCGGCGGCGGCCGCGTCCGGTTCGGCGCTCGCGCGGTAGTCGACGAGCTGGTCGGACAGCACGTCCTTCGTCTCCAGGAACGCGTCGACCATTTCCTTGGTCAGCGTCAGCTCATGGTTGCGTGCGCGGTCGAGCAGCGATTCGAGGATGTGCGTCGTATCGGTCAGCGCGGAAAAACCGAACGTCGCCGCGCCGCCCTTGATCGAATGCGCGGCGCGGAAGATCGCTGCCAGATCCTCGGGGTCGGGCGAGCCGACGTCGAGGTTCAGCAGCAACTGCTCCATCTGTGCGAGCAGCTCGTCCGCTTCGTCGAAAAATGTCTGGTAGAACTGAGTGATGTCGAGAGTCATGCCCGGTCCCGGGTTGAATGCGTCGCGTGAATGTCAGGAGGCGGCCGGTTCGGACAGCGTCGCGACCAGGTCGACCAGCACGGCGGGATCGATCGGCTTCTCGATCCAGCCGGTCGCGCCCGCGTCGCGTGCGGCGTCCTTGAACGCGTCGCTGCCTTCCGTCGTCAGCACGAGGATCGGCGTTTCCGTATAGGCGGTCAGCTTGCGCAGCGCGGCGATCACTTCGAGCCCGCTCTTGCGCGGCATGTTCTGGTCGGTCAGCACCAGGTCGTACGGCACGGTGGCCGCCAGGTCGAAGCCGGCCTCGCCGTCCGGCGCCACCGTCACGTCGTAGCCGGCCTGCATCAGCGTTGCCTGCAGCAGCGCACGCATGGTCGCGGAGTCGTCGATGGCGAGAATGGTTCGGATCATGTCTGTCTCGGAATCTTGTAAACGTCAGGGTTTCGGCGCGGCGACGGCGACGGCGGACGCCGCGAGCGCCGGGCGCACGGCCGGCGCCGGGGCCAGCTGCTGCGCGAGCTGCTGCGAGCCGGCCGCATCGGCCGACAGCGTCGTGGTCGTCGCATCGTCGCGCATCAGCGCCTCTTCGGATTTGCGGTTCAGCACGATCACGCTGATCCGGCGGTTTTCCGGATCGAGCGGGTCGGCCTTGTTCAGGTTCTGCGTCGACGCGAGGCCGAGCACGCGCAGCACTTTCGCCTCGTCCATGCCGCCGGCGATCAGCTCGCGGCGCGACGCGTTCGCACGGTCGGCCGACAGCTCCCAGTTGCTGTAGCCGCCCTCGCCGCCCGAGTACGGCACGGCGTCGGTGTGGCCCTGGACGATGATCCGGTTCGGCACGTCGTTCAGCGTCTTGCCGATCTCGCGCAGGATGTCGCGCATGTACGGCTCGACGTTGTCGCTCGACATCGCGAACATCGGCCGCTTCTGCGTGTCGACGATCTCGATGCGCAGCCCCATCAGCGTGGAATCGATGCGGATCTGCTGCTTGAACTGGCGCAGCGTCGGGTTGGCCTCGATCGCGGCCATCAGCTTGATCTGCAGGTCGTGCAGGCGCGCCTGTTCGAGCCGGTCCTGCGCACCCTGCGCCTGCGACCGGGAATGCTCGTCGCCCATCTTCGCGAGGCGTTCGGCGAGTTGCGTCGTACCGTCGGTGCGGCGCAGCGTGCCGGCGTCGACGCTCGACAGGTCGCGGCCGCCGCCGTTGATGATGCTGGAATCCTGCGAGCTGCGGTCGCCGCTGCCGAACAGCGCGGCCTTCAGCGGCGTGTTGAAGTATTCGGCGATCCCCTTCATCTGCACCGGCGTGACCGAGCTCAGCAGCCACATCAGCAGGAAGAACGCCATCATCGCGGTCATGAAGTCCGCGTACGCGAGCTTCCATGCGCCGCCGTGGTGGCCCTTCTTCGACGGGGCCACCCGCTTGACGACGATTGCGCGATCCTTGCTCTTGCTCATTGGGCGCTCCGCGTCACTTCGCCTTCACGCGGCGCACATGTTCTTCGAGTTCCGAGAACGACGGGCGCTCGGTCGAGAACAGCACCTTGCGGCCGAACTCGACCGCAATCGCCGGCGCATAGCCGTTCAGCGTCGCGAGGATCGTCACCTTGATGCACTGGAACATCTTGGTCGACTCGGCGACGCGCTGCTCCGCGAGGCTCGCGAGCGGCCCGATCAGCCCGTACGACAGCAGGATCCCGAGGAACGTGCCGACCAGCGCCTGCGCGATCATCGCGCCGAGCACCGCGGGCGGCTTGTCGGCGGACGCCATCGTGTGGACGACGCCCATCACGGCCGCGACGATGCCGAACGCCGGCATCGCGTCGCCGACGCGCATCAGTGCGTGCGCGGGGCCTTCGCCTTCCGCGTGGTGCGTCTCGATCTCCTCGTCCATCAGGCTTTCGATCTCGAACGCGTTCATGTTGCCGCCCACCATCAGGCGCAGGTAGTCGGTCAGGAATTCGACGATGTGATGATCGGCGAGGATCTTCGGGTATTGCGTGAAGATCGGGCTCTTTTCCGGATCGTCGATGTCGGCCTCGAGCGTGAGCGTGCCTTCCTTGCGTGCCTTCGCGAGCAGCACGTAAAGAAGCGCCATCAGCTCCATGTAGACATCCTTCGTGTATTTCGAGCCCTTGAAGAGCGTCGGCAGCACGCGCAGCGTGGCCTTGATGGTCTTGCCGCCGTTGCCGAGGATGAACGCGCCGACACCGGCACCCACGATCATCAGGATCTCGACGGGCTGGATCAAGGCGCCCAGATGCCCGCCTGCCAGCGCATAACCGCCGAAGACGGACAACAGCGTCACGATCGCCAGCACGCGCAGCGTGTCGTACGCCGATTCCGCGTGATCGAAGCCGGCTTGCGCATCGGTGAACTGGAAGTTGCGCAGCGCCTCGCTCGCCGTCGCGAGGTCGTTGAAGCTCGCCTGGA
>NZ_JAAGPG010000079.1:0-25353 GCF_017104665.1 Burkholderia sp. Se-20378
CACGATGAGCAGCATGGTGCGTTCTCCAGTCGGTCGGAGTGGGGCCGGATCAGGCGGCGGCCGGGTGGAAGGTGAGCGCGAGGCCGTTCATGCAGTAGCGCAGGCCGGTCGGCTGCGGGCCGTCGTCGAACACGTGGCCGAGATGGCCGCCGCAGCGGCGGCAGTGCACTTCGGTGCGGATCATCCCGAACGACGCGTCGGTGTTGGTGGCGACCGCGTGGTCGAGCGGCTTCCAGAAGCTCGGCCAGCCGGTATGGCTGTCGAACTTGGTGGCCGACGAGAACAGCGCGAGGTTGCAGCCGGCGCACGCGAACGTGCCTTGCCGGTGCTCGTCGTTCAGCGGGCTGGTGTACGGCCGCTCGGTGCCGGCTTCGCGCAGGACCGAGTACTGGGCGGGCGTGAGCCGGCGATGCCATTCGGCGTCGCTGAGCGTGACCTCAAAAGGGGCGGCCGTCTGCGGGGTGGCCGGCGGCGCGGCGAACGCACGGCCGACCAGCGCGCGGCGGCCGACGGACGACAGGGTCGCGAGCACGGCGAGGCCGGTGGCGCCGGCGAACAGCAGATGTCTGCGGGTGGGCATGATGGGCTCCTGGCGGCAGGTCCTGAAAATATGCGCCCATCGTAGTTAGTGGCCGGTGTCGAAGTCCTCACGGAAAGTTAAATGAATTGTGATGGTTGGGGTGTTCCGTGAGGGTGCGGTGGAATGCGTCGAAGCTCGAACTGGCGAGGGCCTTCGAACGGGTGAGCCGCCGATGTTTGCCGAGCACGGGTTCGCGTTGCGATTTTTAGTGTTCGTCGAGCGGCGCGGCGAATCCGGACTTTGGCTTGCCGATCGAATCGGACTGGGGCACGAACGTCGTTTGATTGCGGTCGCGCGTCTGATGTGCATTGATAGACGGATGAGTTTGCAAGCTAGTGCGCCCGACGCGTGGTGCGCGTGTGGACGGGGAAGTTTGGCAGTTTCTACGTAGAAACTTCGGGAAGCGAGTTGGGACGTGCGCCGATGTGCAGTGAAAGGGCGCCGCGATGCGTTCGACCGCAGTGGTTCATTCCGAGGCACGAGCCGGCGGGGTGAAGGGGAACATAGTACGAGCTATGTCCCCTTCATTTCGGGACATAGGCGAAGCCTCCGCGTGCGCCACACCCCTTGGGGAATTGAGCGCTCCCACCGCGGCGAGCGAAAAGCGGTGCCGTCACCGTTTCGGCGCCCCTGGATTTCTGGGGCGGGCGACGCCGTGCCGGTGGGAGGGTTCATTGGCCATTGCGTCACACGCGGGCCTGGAGGTTCTTCGATCCGGGCGGGGCTGTTGGCGAACTACCTGTCGGGCGCCGCACCCGACGACCTCCTGCAAGTGGCTCAGGCGCTGCGAGTCCTCGTCGACGGCAATTTGCATCGGCGCTTCCCGGGCCTCATCCGGGAAGGCGTGACGATGGGCGTCATCGTCGGACTTATCGAGAACGCACCCGCTGGAAGCCCGCTCGAGCAGCTCAAGCCCGAAGTCAAAAACCTTCGGTCCTTTAACGAGTTCGCCAGCTTGTTCCACCACGACGCGCAGGGCAAGATTCCGCGCCGGAGCGTGACAGATGGGGAACTGCATCCCTTCGCGAAGCAGGCTATGGCGTTCGTTCACCTTGGCTCAATGAACTGATGCCCGCCGCTTACAGCCAGGAAAGCACTGCGCTCGCGGTATTACAGGACGCTGCTGGCACTCTTGTGAACGCCTGCAGTTGCAGCCGTTGGGGAATGTAACGTGGCTTCCCCTAATTAGAAAGATCGCTGGTCAATCTTGAGTCGTCCGCACGCAAGCGTTCGCAAAGCCACGAAATGAACGTGGGCAGTTTGTCCGGTAATGCACGGCCTGGAGCCGTCAGCGCCATCAAGCCAAAAGGCAGTTCTGTAAACCCCCACGGTGCAACGAGCAGGCCCTTGGTCAACTCTCGTTGGATCAATCGACGTTCGACGAGCGCGACGCCCAGTCCTGAGAGGGCCGCCTCGATACACAGATGTGTATGAGGGAATGCGATTTGCCCACCCATTCCAATCGGAGTCCCATTCTGCAGCTCCCAATTTGTCCATGCGCTCGACGTGAAGTCGTGAGTAATTTTGATCCCCGTGTGGGCGACCGATGCATATTCGGGTGTGCAGACGGGGCCAAAGCATACCGGAGCTAACCTCACGGCCCTTTCACGATCGACCTGCGGATACGACGTGAGGTCCCAGACAATCACCACATCTGCGCCTTCCGTTCTAATTTCGCGCGCCGAGGTCATCGAGAGACGAATCCGCACATCGGGTTGCATTCGATAGAAATCGGCGAGATTGGGTACGAGCCATCGCATCGCGAAGGTCGCGCTACATGCCACATGGAGGCCAGTATCGTGCAATTGCGCGCGTAGCCGTTCGTAATCACGTTCGAGCTGTTCGAACATGGGCGCGACGAGTGTGAAGAGCGCCTCACCATGCTGGTTCAGCTTGAGGCCGGTTCCCTCCTTCGCAAAGAGCGCCGCGCCAAAGTGCTCCTGTAGCAGCTTCAATTGGCGGCTCACTGCGCCGTGCGTTCGACATAACTCTGCGGCCGCCTTGGTGACCGATCCCAGTCTCGCTGTCGCCTCGAAAGCACGCAGTAAAGAAAGCGGTGGAAGGTTCCGCATGATCAAATTTATTAGTCAAAAAAGCTGACGGATATAACAAAAAAAGTCGCTTTTTGAATGGTACTCCAGACATGTATCGTTGCAGTCAACGGAGCAAAAATTTCCTTTCCTGTTAGGGCGATCGCAGGGCAAATCACCTTGTTTCCGGTGAAATCGAGACTCTACGGCAAGAATTTTCGCGTCGTCGGAAATGGTCATATTCGACAATTTTTATCATATAGGGATCTCACCATGAAGCCATGCCAGCAAATCTCCAATGTCGAGGCCTGGGAAGTTCTGGATAGCAGAGGCAACCCGACCGTGGCGGTCGAAATCACCCTCGATGACGGAGCCAGAGGCGGCGCGATGATTCCGTCCGGCGCCTCGACAGGCGAGCACGAAGCTGTCGAGTTGCGTGACGGCGACAAGAATCGTTATCAGGGAAAAGGGGTGCGTGCGGCGGTACATGCGGTCAATACCGAACTTCGTACCCTGCTGACGGGCCTTGATGCATCGGATCAGACCGCTATCGACATGGCGATGATCGATCTCGACGGCACCAGGAACAAGGGGCGTTTGGGTGCCAACGCCATACTTGGCTGTTCATTAGCCGTCGCCAATGCGGCAGCGGCCCGTCGGGGCGAGCCCCTGTTTCGTTATCTCGGTGGCCTCCAGGCAAGCGTGTTACCCGTACCCATGATCAACATCCTCAATGGCGGTGCTCACGCAGACAATCCGCTGGACTTTCAGGAATTCATGATTGCACCGCTGAGCGCACCGTCGTTTGCCGAGGCCGTACGTATGGGGGCCGAAGTTTTTCACACGTTGCGTGCGGCACTAAAGCAGCAGGGCTTCAACACGAATGTCGGCGACGAGGGGGGATTTGCGCCAGCAATTCGCTCGGCGCAGGAGGCGCTTGACCTCGTGATGGCGTCAATCGAAGTCGCCGGTTATCGACCCGGCGCCGATATCGCGCTGGCAATCGATCCCGCGGCCAGCGAGTTTTTCAAGGACGGGCGTTACGTCTATCAGGGAGAAGGTGTCGAGCGCAGCGCCGAGGAGCAGGTCGAATACCTGTCCCGCCTCGTAGATGCCTATCCAATTGTGTCGATTGAAGATGGCGTCGCGGAAAACGACATGCCAGGTTGGCAGTTACTGACAACGACGCTCGGTGGGCGTTGCCAACTCGTCGGCGATGACGTGTTCTGCACCAGCCCGGCACTTCTAAAGAACGGTATCGAAGCGTCGATCGCCAATGCGATCCTGGTGAAAATGAATCAGATCGGCACGTTGTCAGAAACGCTGGAAGCAGTACGCGTGGCGCATGACGCGAGCTACCGCGCGGTGATCTCGCATCGCTCCGGAGAAACCGAGGATGTGAGTATTGCCGACCTGGCCGTTGCTACGGGATGCGGCCAGATCAAAACTGGATCGCTATCGCGCGCCGATCGTACCGCAAAATACAACCGGCTGATTCGCATTGAGAGAGTGCTCGGCAATCAAGCTTGCTACGCCGGTGCAAGCGCATTTGCGAATTCACCTGCGTGTGCGGTTGCTGATCAAAGCACGTTTCAGCCAGCAGCACGCTGACAGTCCATGTCGCGTTGGAGAGAAACTGTAGTGGTCAACTCATCCCGGACACTGCGTTAAGTTTTTCTTCCGCGGCTGCCGGCGCCAGTCCGTCATTGAACTGATGCGGCCGTATCCAGTTGTACCGGTGCATCAGGTAGTGGCTGATATCCCGGTGTGCTTCTTGAGCCGACATGTAACCCACTGACGGCAGCCATTCCGTCTTGAAGCTGCGGAACAGCCTTTCCATCGGGGAATTGTCCCAACAATTTCCACGGCGGCTCATGCCCTGCCGTATCCGATATCGCCACAGCCGCTGACGGAGTTTCCGGCTTGCATACTGGGCGCCCTGATCCGAGTGGAACAGCAATCCTTGCGGCCGGCCTCGCTGCTCATAGGCCATCTCCAGCGCCTGCACGACCAGATCGGCATCCGGGCGCGTCGAGAATGCCCAGCCAACAACTCGCCGCGTGAACAGGTCGAGCACCGCCGCCAGATAATGCCAACGACCTTGCGCCCAGACGTAAGTGATGTCGCCACACCAGACCTGATTCGGCGCAGCAACCTCAAACTGACGGTTGAGATGGTTCGGGATATCGATCCGCTCTACCGTCGCCTGCTTGTACGCATGGCTGCCCGGCTGCTTGCAAATCAATCCCAGCTCTTCCATCAAACGACTGACCTTGAAGCGGCCAATTGCCGTGCCTTCCTCTTGCATCATGCCCATGATGCTGCGGCTACCAGCAGAGCTTCGGCTCTCAACGAACAGCTCGTGTACCCGGCTACGCAGGGCCATGCGCTCGGCGTCAACGCGCTGGGCACGCTCCCGGTATGCATACAGGCAGGATCGCGATACGTCGAATACTGTGCAGATCAGTTCGACCGATTCGCTTGCGCCAATCTGATCAATTACTTCGTACGTTCGATGCCTTCCGACATCAAGAGCGCGGTAGCCTTTTTTAAAATGGCCTTCTCACGCTCGAGGCGTTCGATACGCGCCTCGAGTTCCTGAATACGCTGTTGATCCGGCGTAATTGCCTTGCCCTGCGGCGTGACGCCTTGGCGCTCCATCTGAAGGCTGCACCCAGCGACGCAGCACCGTCTCGCCGACACCGACCGAGCGGCTTGCCTCCATATGGCTATAGCCCTGGTCGAGCACCAGACTGGCGGCTTGCTGTTTGAACTCCGGGGAAAACGTACGTCGTTGCTTGCTCATCAGACACCTCTTCATAGCGATCATTCTCGCCTAAATCAGTGTCCGGATTCATTAGACCACTACACTTCGCATTTGTTGGCTCAGCTTCGCATCCCATTCATGACTCGATCGGACAATTCGATAGTTTCTCAAACTGTGCTCTCCTGTTTCTTGTCACAGACCACTAATTATGTCGAATCCGCTTCGCGTCAACTCTAACTCTTTGGTTCAGGACCGCTCGCATGCGGCGCCTGGTCATGATTCGGCAACGCTGCCTAATGCAACGCCTTCCAGATTTGCCGATGACCGGTTTGCACAGCTTCGTAGCAAGCCGACCACATCTCGACCACCCAGTAAGCCCGGCCTTGCGATGAGACGAGGAGCCGGTCTGATGAACTTGCAAAGCCTGGCAAAACCGGACCCCATGTTGTCCACAGAAAATGGTGTGACTCAGCTAATGCCTCTTCCAATCGAAAATAATGGCCCACATTCTAAGGCATCGCCCCTAAAAATGGATCCCTCGTTTTCCGGAGAAGAGGATGGAAAAGTATTTGGAAATAACGTGAATGTTCAGTATTTGAACGAGGCTCAACGTAACAAACTTAAAGTGAAAGTCGAGAACGGGAAGATCACCGGATCTGACGGACAATGCTTGGATACAAGCGACGTGATTTCCGAGGTCGCTGAGGACAACCATCGTGCTATTTATGTGATGGATAAGAGTGGGGAGCTCTATATTTCAAAATTTAAAGCAAAGGGCTTCTTCCAGCACTCCAGTTTTTTGAGTGGTGGGGAAGTTCTTGCTGCGGGTTATATCGAAATTCACGATGGAATTATAAAAACACTTTCACGAAAAAGCGGTCACTATAAGCCAGCGCCAGAAAATCTGAATGAAGTTATGTTGCGCTTGAGAAGTCTTGGCGCACAAGTTCACGCAGACTTTCGTATCGACAACAAAATATAGCCTTGGATTGCATCTCTTCGGGCCGCATTCCCCGGCGCTTGCGACGTAGGTCTACTTCGTTTTGATGCCGAGGTGCTCAAGGGGCGTTGTTGCATAATTCATCAGACCTGAAAAACCTGAGGGGGCCCTACGTGGCGAGGAATTGCGGATGATCGTTGGGTGATCGAACTCCCGGAAAGGATATCGATCTGATTCAAAACCTGGGAGTTCGAGGACGCGATGACCGACGATTTCTTCCCTAGCCGACTGGATACCATGATCGATCTGCACCACCCGTTCGCGGTGCTCGCGACACGCATGCCGTGGGCGCAGATCGAAGCATCGGTCGCACCGCTGTTTGCTCATCGCGATCGGGCGGGAGTGGTCACCGAAGGAATTGATCTGTTTGGCACGGCGCCGCAGCTTGCCGGTGCCGGAGTGAGCACGGCCGGCAGGCCACGCTTGCGGATTCGGCTCATGCATCGACAGTTGGAACAGATGGCGACCTACCCGACGATCCGGCTCGCCCTGCGCGTCATTTTGCTGACGATGGTGCGCAAGAGCGAATTGATCGAGGCAACGTGAGATCAAGCAGCTTTTGACGCTGCGGCTACCGACCTGATCAAACCTGGACTCGATGTCTACGGCCCGGGCGATGGAGCATCCTTATCGATCCCGTCCGAGGTCACGTACCCCACGTACATCGGCCACAAAAGCATAAGAAGAAACCCTGATTCGCGACGCACCGGGATTGAGATCTCAACCTCCTGTCAGGATTGCCAGCTTGCTCACATACCGTCGCTCGCATGTAATTCGACCGCAGCGACTCGCTAAGCGTGAGACGGACGACGACGCATCGCCAACCATGAAAATGGCGTCATCCATTCCGTTTTTCAAAGCCTCCCAGAAGTTCGACTTAGCGACTCGGCCATTGCTGCATCAATCGGGACCGTGATCTCGCGGATCGCTGTAATCGATGTGCTTCCGGATGCCCTGGAGCCCCACATGCACGACGCAACGCATCGCTATGACGTTATCGTTGTCGGCGGAGGGCCCATGGGCCTGTCGACCGCCTACCATCTCGGCAAGCGCAAGGCCAGGACGCTGGTGCTCGAGCAGTTCACGTTCGTGAACCAGCTTGGCAGCTCGGCCGGCGTGTCGCGCCAGTTCCGCATTCCGTATCCCGACGCGTACATGGTCAAGCTGGTCAAGCAGTCGATCCCCTATTGGGACGAGTTGCAAGGCTTGACGCCGCAGCCGCTCATGGACACGGTCGGCACCTTGTGGTTCGGCGATCCGTCGGTCAAGTCGACAGAGGGCAATATCCCCGCCGCCGAGCAAGCGCTGAAGGCCGAAGGGGTTGCCTATGAAACGCTGGATGCGCACGAGCTGGAGAAGCGTTTTCACTTTCGCAATCTGCCGTCGACGTATACGGGACTCTTTCAGGCCCAGGGCGCCAGCATCGATCTCGCGGCCACGCAGCGGACGCTGCTCGACTGGAATCAGCGCTCTCCCTTCGTGCAGCTGCTGCAGGAGGCGCCGGTCATCGGCATCGAGCGTCGGCAGGGCCTCTTTGAAGTGAAGACGCCGCTTGGGACCTTCAGTGCCGAAAAGCTGGTGCTGACGCCGGGCCCCTATGCCGACGACGTGTTCAGGCTGCTGGGGTTCCGTATCGCGGCGACCTACTGGAACATGGCCTCGGCCTACTACCGCAAGACCCGGCCGGATATCCAGTACCCCACGTGGTTCGTGTTCCAGAACCCGGTGGGCGACAACGGCAACCAGTTCTACGGCTTCCCGGAGGTCGCCTGGAATTACCCGGGCTATATCCGTGTCGCGTCCGATTTCGTCCTCGCGCCGCTGACGTCCCCCGATCAGCGCACACCCATTCCGAATCCCCGGGAGCTCGCGTTCACGGCCGAGTGGGTCGGCGAGCACATGGAGGGTCTCGAGCCGGTTCCGCGCTTCACGTCGACCTGCCTCGTCGCACTCAGCAAGATCGCGAACAAGGAATTGCTGATCGACTTCGCGCCCGACTATGTGCCGAACCACCGCGACATCGTCATCTATGCGACCGGCTGGGCCGGAAAGTTCGTTCCGCTGCTGGGCGAAATTCTTTGCCAGCTGACCCTCGACGGTCACACCCCATTCGACATCTCGCACTTCTCCACCGGTAGCCGCTATTTCAACAAGCTGGCCTGAGCACAGGCCGCGCATCTACGGGAGCAGGACACCATGGCAAGCAAGACCTATTCGATCTTCGGGTGTGGTGCCGCCGGTCTATACACGGCCTGGCGACTGTTGAATGGCCAGGCGCGAGCGGGGGGCGATCCGAACCGGCAGTTGCAGCAGGGCGACGTCCTGGAACTCTTCGACTGGGGCAAGTACGATTTTTCGAAGGAATTTCAGGGCACCCGTGCACCCGGTGCCCGGGTCTGCACCTGGCACTACCAGAACAATCCCGACCATTCTTACCTCGAGTTGGGCGGCATGCGCTATTCGCAATGGAACGGCCAAAACGACGGTAAAGCGCAGGGTCACCGGCTGGTCACGACGGTGATCGCCAAGCTCGGGCTCGACCGCTATGCCGTGCCGTTCAACGAATCGAGCGATCCCCTCTATTACCTGCGCGCCAGGAATCTCTATCAAAGCGATATTTCCTCGCGCAATCCGGCGCCGTACGCGGCCAACAACTTTGGTGCCGCGACCACGCCCGACCAGGGCTTCGCCGTCGTCGAAGCGGTGTCGGTCACGAGCACCAGTGGTCCGGGCACGCGCAAGCAGTGGGACGCGTTTTATCAGCAGGGCCGCATCACGGCCGAACTGCCGTCGAGTTCCATCTTCCAGAAAGGCGATTTGCTCAAGGACATCGGCTACTGGAACCTGATGTACGACCAGCTCGGCTCGGAAGGCTATCAGTACGCCGCGGACGGCAACGGATACTCGTCCAACGTGATCAACTGGAATAGCGCGGTCGCCTTCGAGGCGAACAACGAATTCACGCCGGGCAATCAGTACATGACGCTGACGACCGGCTACTCGGGCATGTTTCACGCATTGTTTGCGGCCATCGAGCAGTTGGCGACGCAGCGAGGCGTCACGCTTCAGTATTACCCGGACCAGCGGCTGCGCTCCATCCATGTCGAGAACGGCGTCGTCCATTACACGATCGCGACGCGGGAAGATCCCTACCGGGAGGCTGCCCGTCGGACCACGGCGGCCGCCTGGCTGGCCATGCCGCGCGCGGCGCTCGAACAGGTTGCCCAGGGCTCCCGCTATGACGATCGGGGCGGGCTGGACGTCCTGAACGACCGGAAGGTCAAGCTCTATCTCGAGTCGGCGATCATGCAGCCGTCTTACAAGGTTGGCATGTTCTTCGAGAAGGAATGGTGGTTGGACCCGGCTACGCCCTATCCGCCCAAGATCAACGGCTATGAAGTAACGGATGCCGTGATCGCGTCGCTCAAGGAGCAGGACTTTCCGCCGGTGTTCGTGCAGGCGATGTCCGCTTCGGACACGATCCTGAATGTCCAGTTCGCGAGCGCCGACGCGCTGGTCAAGGCCGTGGAAGAAGCGGCCGGCGAGCGGATGACCGTCAAGCAGGAAACGTTGCTGCTCTTCGTCGCGAAGCGCAACACCATGGGACCGAGCGTGACCGACACGCCGATCCGCATGGTGGTGTACTTCGGCAATAACGCGGCTGACAGGAATGCAAAGCCGGTCTACGGCCTGCTGGCCTCCTACGACGACGAAACCTTCACGACGTTTTGGCGCGAGCTGGAGCTCGGGCCGAACGAAGAGCGGCATGTGCCGATCGCCGACGACATCCAACCGCTGATCGGGCCGCGCAAGGTGCCCGACAGAATGGTCAAGATGCTGCGAAAGCAGCTGGCGGAATTGCACTTTGGGCCGAACTCGGACTTTGCGGACGTGCCCGAGCCGATCGAGGCGGCCTATGTCGACTGGTCGCTGCCGCCGTTCCGTGCGGGCTACCATGCGTGGGCCGCGCACTACGACGTTGCCGACGTCCAGCAAAAAATCCGCAAACCGTCGCAGCTGATCGACGGCAAGGATGCGCCCATCTTCATCGTGGGGGAGTGCTACTCCAACGATCAGGCCTGGGTGGAAGGCGCCTATTGCACGGCGGAGTCGGTGCTCAACGACTTCTTCGACATCGAGCCGTTGATCGACGATTCGGAATACCCGTTCATCTGCCAGCCAATCTGATTGTCCGGCGCATGCGGTCGCAGTTGAACGTGCCGCGGATCTCCACGGAAATCCGGCGCCCGTAAAGACGAGCGGGAGGGGCGGTGACGCGCCCGCTCGAGTGACCGCGCGCCTCGTCGAAAGACGTTTGGCGCGCATCAGTACCGAAATACCAGCCATTCCCTGCAGTACTGCACGACCCTCTATTTCAGACGTAGGTAATAAGGAGCGGCAATGCAATCTCTCAGACTGTGGCGGCATCTCGCGCCCGGCGGTTCATCCCCAGGGCGGCTTGCGCTTGGCAAGCGGGCCGCTGAAGGCCCTTCCACCAAGCCGGTGCTCAACAATGAGCTATCGACGCGCGACTACGTCACCTACCTGCTGTCCATCGACGCGGAAATCGAGCATTGCCTGATGGTGCAGTATCTGTACGCCGGCTATTCGCTGGGCGGGCCGCAGGTGCCGGAGGCGTTTCGCGACACGGTCCGCAATTGGCAGGAAACCATCCTCGGCATCGCCAAGGAGGAGATGGGCCACCTGATCACGGTGCAGAACGTGCTGCGCCTGATCGGCTCGCCCTTGCATTTCGAGCGTGACGATTACCCGTGGGATACGCCGTTCTATCCGTTCCCTTTCATGCTCGAACCGCTGACGCTGGATTCGCTCGCGAAATACGTCTATACGGAGGCGCCGCCCGATTGGGACGGCGGCGAGCTGGGCGCGGATATCCGCCGGCGCGTCGGCGAGCAGGCATCCAATCCTCATCAGGTTGCCGAGCTGTTCGATACGCTGATTCCGCTCGTCAGGGACCACCTGCCCGACGAGGTCTTCCAGGCCGACACCTACCGCTGCCAGGCGGATTTCGCCGAATGGGGACGCGGGTACAAGGGCGGCCACCGGGGCAACGGCGGCGGTCGCGCTCCAGGCGGAACGCCGGACGTGCTCGTGATGCCCGCCACCTCGCGCGACGACGCGGTGAACGCGCTGGATAAAATCGCCAAGCAAGGGGAGGCGCCCCACGGCAAGGATCCCTCGCATTTCGTGCGCTTCTTGCGGATCTATGTCGAGATGCTTGCGGTCGTCGAAGGCGAGCTGTGCGGCGTCGACACCTGGCTTGCCGCACGCCCCGGCGATTTTCTCGAGGAAGCGTGGACGGAAGCCTATCCGGCAGCGGCGGCCGATCTCCATGCGGCGCAGGTAGACGAAACCTGGCGGCCTTCGCGGCCCGTCGCGGTCAATCCCTACGTGGCGCTCGACCCCGAGTTCGAGCCGGAGCTGGGGGGCACACCCGTGACGCCGATCACCGAGCCGGTGACCCAGCTGTGGGCGTCGCTGTTCAACCTGCGCTACCGCATGCTGCTGCAGTACCTGATCCACAGCTTCACGCTCTACGGCGGGCTCAATGCGGCCGGGCAGTTCACGCCGCGCGGCACGATCGTCAATGCGGCGTTCGGCGAGATGTACAACCTGCGCGCGCTCTCGGAGATCCTGATGCAGTCGCGCGTGTCGGCTGAGCCGGACGCGTCGCTCGCGGGGCCGCCGTTCCAGATGCCCTATACGCTCAACAGCCCGTTCGGCGAGGCAAACCGCTGGCGCGGGCACCTCGATCTGCTCGCGGCCTCGGAGAACCTCGTGGTGGAGTTGCTGGCCAACACCGATGCCGGGCGCCATCCGTATTTGCTCAGTCTGCGCGAAGCCGACAGGAACCTGGCCGCCGTCGCCAGGCGCATCCTGTCCGGTGAAGTCGACCTGGCGCTACTCTAGGAGCCGCACATGCCGATACTGGAACTCCGGATTTTGCCGCCCGTCGCGGTCGGCAGGCTGGGCGCCGCGGCGACGCCGCTGGAAGCGTTCGACCTCGTCGTCGATCCCGACAACCCGCTCGACTTTCGACGCATCGTGCCGTGCACCACGCTGGAGGTGGATCCCGAAAGCGGCGAGATCGCGAAGGCCTATGTGCCCGACACGATTCGCTTCAAGGACGAGAACAGGAAGGTGCGGCCGGTCGCGCCCTTTCTCGAAGTGTTTGCGCGCACGAGCGAGGCGCCCCATACGCTGCAGCCGCTCACGCTGCAATTGCTCGCGGCGGAACAACTCGATCTCGACGCCCTGCATTGGGATATCCATCTGGGCAACATCAAGATCTACCGCCGCACCAACGACCCGAACGACAAGATCCACGCGAACCTGACCGGTCTCAAGGATCACGAGCGGCACGCGATGCTGGGCCATTGCGAGCATTTTCGTGCGGGGCGGCATCTTCCGCTCGGTCACGTCCAGTTCGTCAAGCCGACGGCGCAGTTCCCCGAGATCCGCCTGCGCTACACCCCTGCCGCCGGTGTCGTGTACGGCACGCGGCTGGTGCGCCGCACTTCGGACAAGGAACGCGAAAACGAGCTGAAGCCCGATCCCGTCATCGATCGCGACGATCTCCTGCTCTACGCCGAGACGCCGGGCAAGTGGCTCGGCTTCAGGGAGGCGGGCGGCCCGACGAAAGAGCATCCCGCGCCGACCAACCCCGCGCAGATTTTTGCCGGATACGCCGACAAGGATGGCAATCAAGT
The DNA here is from genome assembly GCF_017104665.1 of Burkholderia sp. Se-20378. Classification (NCBI taxonomy): domain Bacteria; kingdom Pseudomonadati; phylum Pseudomonadota; class Betaproteobacteria; order Burkholderiales; family Burkholderiaceae; genus Burkholderia; species Burkholderia sp. Se-20378. The sequence continues at coordinate 13,109 of NZ_JAAGPG010000079.1, forward strand.
CAGCTGGGGCTATCTCGACGACGAATGCGATGGCCACGTGCAGGTCGTGCTGACGAAGAGGGACGGCTCCACGCTGCGCGCGCACGGCTATATCGGCGCCGGGCCGCCGGCCTATGCGCCCGATACCATGCCGGTGCGCGTGGTGTCCGACGAGATGGAGCAGATTCTCCAGGGCATCCACGTCCCGGAAGAGAGCGTATCGATCGACGAAGCCACGGAGATCGTCCTGCGTGCGCTCGAAACGATCCGCCTCATGAACACCGCGGTCATGAACGGCAACCCGGTCAACGGCAGGCTCAACGTCGCGAGCACGATGGTGCGGCAGAACACGGCCGACTTCGAGCGCTATTACGAGCCGATCGCCGCCGAATCGATCGTCGACAATCTCGCGCTACGGGCGCTGCACGAGCGCGTGTTCAGCACGCTGGCGGCGGGTGGTGCGCCGTGGTTCGCCAGGCTGCTGCGCCAGCCCGAGGAGATCGGCGACCTGACCGCCGAGGGCTTGCGCAAGATGCCGGCCCTGATGCGCGGGGCGGATGGTCGCAGCCTGACGCTCACGCGCCGCCACATCAACCTGGTGATCAAGGCAGCGCGGGACGCGATGTTCGGACAACCTGATCCGAAGGGAGACAAGCATGTCGGTTAACGATCCGAACGTTCCGAAAGACCTCGAGCAGCCCGGCAACGGGGAGATCCGCGCGTCCAACCTGACCGCGCAGATTCACCATCGCGGCGTGGGCAACCCGGTCTCGGTGCTGCCGCGCACGGCGATTTCGAATTGCTTCCCGGGCCTGGAGTTCGATTTCCGCAATCTCTGGCGGCGCGCATTCGTCGGCATCACCCTGGTCGAGAACAACAACTACGTCATCGATGCGGAGCCGGGCTACGAGCATCTCAAGACGCGCCGCCTGCTGAGTTTCGACGGCCACAAGGTCGGCACGATGGTCCTCACGACAGGGCCGGTGCTGCCAGGCGGGGATCCTGTCACGCTGGCGAGCAAGCCCAATCCCAATGCGGTGTCGTTCATGGAGTGGTCGAACTCCATCGCCCGCATCGTGCATTTGCAGGGCAAGCCGGTCGAATGCGAATTCACGGCGCACGATAACGCCCTGGAAGAGGTGTACTACGACCACGGCAAAACCGAGACCCTGAAGGTGACGCTCACGCTGAGGCGCTTTTTCGAGGGCGACACCGCCAGCTTCAACCTCGAGATGCTGAAGCCGGGCGAGCTGACGCAAGGCCTCTGCGCACCCTGGCAGAACGACTATCGCGAATGCGCGTGCTACTACTGGGCCGCGTCGCGACCGGACTTCGTCAATGTCGAGCCGGGCGACGACGGGCTGGCGCGCGGCGACATGTGGTTCGCCAAGCGCCGCACGGGCACGTACGTGCCGGACAATCGCGTCGACACGCGGCTGTGGTCCTACGACGATCTGTTCCGGTCCTGGCAGGAGGATCTGCAGTTCGTGATCCGTGGCAAGGATGCCGATGAAACCTGACCACGCCGTCGAGCCGCTCGCGCCGCTGGCGTCGGCGATGGCGGCGCGCATCGTCAAGGCGTCGCGCCCGCGGCATCCCGGGATCCACGTGGTCGAGGATGCGGCGGGCGCGCAACTGTTGCTCGTGAACGGAAGCCGCCTGTTTCATGTGCCGCACGATCTGCATGACGCGTTTCAGGCGGCGCTCGAGGACGGGGATGCGCAGGCCGTCGCTTCGCTGGTCGCGAGCCGCGGGCTCGACATGCGCCCGGCGATCGACGACCAGCCGTTGACCGAGATGCCGGTGCACGCGTTGTCGCTTGCCGTCGCGCAGAAGTGCAATCTCGGCTGCACCTATTGCTACGCCCAGCAAGGGGAATTTGGCGGCAAGGCGAAGAACATGCCGCTCGAAACCGCGCTGGCGGCAGTCGACCTGCTGATCGAGCAGGCGAGCGAGGGCGGCAAGATCAATCTTGCCTTCATGGGCGGTGAGCCGCTCGCCAATCGCGCGGTGCTGCGCGCGGCGACTGTCCACGCGCGGGAGCGCGCCGATGCCCGTGGAATCCGATGCCAGTTTTCGGTGACGACGAACGGCAGCCTGCTGCAGGAAGATGACGGGGCGTTCTTCGAGGAGCACGGCTTCGCTGTCACCGTCAGCCTCGACGGCCCCGCGCCCGTGCATGACCGCTTGCGTCCGTTCAAGGGCGGCATGGGCTCGTTCGATCACATCGTCGAGCGCGTGACGCCGTTGCTGGCGCGCCAGCGGCGCATGCAGGTCTCGGCGCGCGTGACCGTCACGCCGTTCAATCTCGACTTGCCGAGCACGCTCGATACTTTCGTCGACATGGGGTTCCACAGCGTCGGCTTCTCGCCGCTGCTGCGCGCGTCGAACGGCCGCGCGGAAATGGGCCCGGACGACATGGCGGACATGCTGCAAGGGATGATCGCCTGCGGGCTCGCGTTCGAGCAAAAGGTCATGCGCGGCGAGCGCTACCCGTTCTCGAACATGCAGAACGCGCTGCGCGAAATCCAGCGCGGCACGCACCGGCCGTACCCGTGCGGCGCAGGGGCCGGGTATCTCGGCGTCTCCGCCGATGGCGAGCTGGCGGCGTGTCACCGCTTCGTCGGCGACGAGGCCGGCGTCATGGGGCATCTCTCCACGGGCGTCGATCAGGCACGCCAGACGATCTGGCTCGCCGAGCGTCACGTGCACCAGCAACAGCCCTGCAATACATGCTGGGCGCGCTATCTTTGCGGCGGCGGATGCCATCACGAGGTCCTCGAGCGCGGACGCAGCGCGTGCGATTACATCCGCGGCTGGCTGCACTATGCAATCGGCGCGCACGGCAGGCTCGCGCGCTATGCGCCGGCCTGGTTTGCCGGTTCGCCTGGCGCGTCGGCTAGCGGTGCGGGAACGGCGTGACTCGCACGTTCGACATGCTCGTGACCGGCGCCGGTCCCGCTGGCCTGTGCGTGGCGCTGCGCTTGAACCAGCTCGGGCATCGCGTGCTGCTCGTCGAGCGAAGCCCGCTATGGCCTCGTCCGCAGATCGGGGAAGCGCTGACGCCGGGTGTCAGAAACATCATCGACTACCTCGACGCGGACGAGGTGCTCGAATCCGTTCCCCTCGTCGCCGGCAAGCCCACGCGCGTACGCTGGACGAGCGAATCGATCGAGACTGTGGCGCACGAGGGCGCCGTTGTGGAGCGTGCCGCATTCGATGCGGCGCTGCTGCGCCTGGCCGTGGCGCGCGGCGTGGAAGTGCTGCGGCCGGCGAGCCTCGCGCAAGTCGACGGAGCGCCCGGTGCCTGGCGCGTGCAGATCGCTACGCCCGACGGGCTGCGGAGCGTCGACGCGCACGTGCTGCTCGATGCACAGGGCCGGCAGAGCCGGCGCGAGCCGCAGCGCTTGCACGCGCGTCGGCTGTCCACGGTATGGGCCGAAGCCGCGATGGAAACACCGGCTGCGCAGGCCGATGCCGCCACGCGCGTGGAAGCGCTCGATGACGGATGGATGTGGGGCGCTGCGCTGCCGGGCGGCCGTTACCGCGTCATGTTCACGTTCGATCCCTCCGCGCGGGACGACGCGCTCGAACGCGAGCCGGCGTCGGTCTTGCGCAACGCCTGCACGCGAAGCGCCTTGTTCAAGGACATGGCAGGTGTGCGTTGGTGCGATTCGCCGCGCATGTGCGTATCGACGCCCTACGTCGACGCGCTCGCCTGGCAGGACGGACGCATCAAGCTCGGCGACGTGGCCTTCGCGCTCGACCCGATCTCGTCCTCGGGCGTCGAGAAGGCGATGCGCTTCTCGCTCCAGGCCGCTCTCGCGATCAACACGTGGTGCCGGGCAAGCGAGGCCTCGGAGCGCGAACTGGCGCAGCGCTTTTACGAATCGCGCCTGATCGAAGGCGCGGCGCGTCACCTCGCATGGACCGCCGGGTACTACCGTCAGGCATGGTGCGCCGAAGCGCCTTTCTGGCGCCTGCGCTCGACGCCTGCTTTGACGACCGATACGGTTGCGTCTTCCTCGTCCGGCGACGAAATCGCGGCGCGCGTAGACCTCATGACGCACGCGCTGCAAGCCGAATGGGCGCGCGTGCCGTCGGACCCGCCGCAGCCCGGCGAGCCCGCGCCTCCGTTGCCCTTGCACAGTCCGATCCGCTTCGCCCGCAATACCGGCATCGTCGTGTTGCCTTGCGCGACCGGCGACCGCGTCACCGCGCATCCCGCCTTGCAGCATCCGAGTCTTGATCGACCCGTCGCGTTCTGGAATGGCGTGGCGCTGTTTCCGCTCCTCGACATGCTGACGCGGGCAACGCATCCGCTCGAGTTGATTGCGTTTCTCGGCAGGTCGATGGAAGCGGCCAGCGCGCAACAGTTGCTCGAATGGCTGTGGAGCAGGCAAATGATCGAGCCCGCTGTGTTCGGCGCGTGAATGCCTGTTATTGGGCGGCGCGAGCACACTCGCTTCGTGACCACTTGTCCCGTCGTGCAGCGATATTTTCCGGACCATCGCTCGTCTGTTGCGGGAACGCGGTTTGAACGGCTGAGGTTTTCGGATGAACTGGCGAGCGCTCAGCACTGACTCAAGTGTGCTCGACGGAGCCATCGGGAGATAACCGCGGCTGCCAGGCGGTGGTCCAACATCACGGCGAGTTGACACGGTCTTCGCGACACATCTTTGCTTCGCAAACGGTGACGACTTTATTTCGGTTCACGTTTCGCCAATTCGATCCGACGCATTGCAATTAAACGCAGCAAGCATCGCAAATAGTTTCAAAAAAATTAACGATCATCGCCAAAAAATCAAATAGCTAAAATATAAAAATAGATGATCTTGATGTTGAGCGACATGCCGATCGGAACTGGCGAAATTTCGGGAAGGCACTATCATCCAATGTGTATTGGTCGTGTCGTTCCATCAACCCGATCCGGAGTGAAATTAAAAACATGGCTCAGACATATGCTGTCGTGCGCGATTCTTCGAAGAATTTCTTTATTGCCGTCAAGAATACTAAGGGGTTCTTTTTTCATACCGACAACAACGGCAACGGTGTTATCTATCGGGACGGCACCGTGATCAAGAACGGCCCTGGAGAGTCCGCGCTTCCCGGCGGAGGGCTGGCAGCGAACACCGATCCGGTGATCGGCGCGGCAAATGAATTTCAGGAGGAGACCGGCGTCGAGCTTCGCAATTTCGACGGAAAGTTGATCCCGAAAGAGTGGCATGGCGTGACGGGCAAGTACGAGTATTACGGCGTCTACTACCAGTTCTCGAGCGCGGTATTCAACGATATCAGCAGCAGGGCAATTGCCAACCTCAGGACGGGCGCCGACGCAGCTGCCGCTATTAGTAATGGGAAAATCAAAACCTACAAGGATATTTTCAAAACGTATCCAAATTGCCCGGGAGACAATGAACTTGCAACCGGCTCGGTCTGGAATCTCGATAGGGACTGGAGCAGGATTCAAGCATTGAACAACAGCCAAAGCACCAGCTGGTTCTACGAAATTCTCAAGAATCTCAAGAATAATATCTGATCAGGACGATTTCCCGGCTGGAACGAGCGAGTAAGCCGCATCGTGGCGACATGCTCCGCGTGTCGTCCCGATGTGCGGCGTCCACCTCATGGCCGGTGCACTGTCCGGTCGGAATCGGCGCGCATTCGCGCAGTGTCGCCGCGAATGCGTATCACGCACACGGCGTCGGACGCAGCCTTCCATCGAATTGGCGCTTTCCGGCAGGTTCGCTTGATTGACGATGCTGTCGAGCAGGAAATCCGATCTGTTTCAACGCTTCAAGAACGTGTTCCACCATCCCTGAGTCGCGCCAGGGCGCGCGTCGAACCGTCGAAAGGGCCCGCAGCAGTCAGGCAATTGTGTCAGGCCGGCCGAGGTGTACGTCGTGTGGTCGGATCGCTTCACGTCGACGAACCCATGCCACCGGTATAACTCCGAGCGTTGAATCGCCACGCACGCAGGACGCTCGCATGTTGGATGGCTGTGTATCAAGAAGAGCAGGCCCGCGCACGCGCTCTTCTGGTACTGGCGGACGCGCCCCAACACATTGAAGCAATCATCGCTGCGCTTGGGGCAGCAGCCGACACGTTGTCAGTCGAGGACGCCGATCCGCTTTGGGCACAATTGCAAGCCATCGCGCGAACGACTGGAATTGACAACACGGCACGCAGCACGGCTTATCACCGGGAGGCGCGGGCTTGTCGCATCGTCTGGAACATTTCACGTCCGATTTTTAGTGTTCGAACTGGAGTGACGGGCGGGCTCAACAAGCTCCAACATGAAGATTTCGGGCTATGGCGAGGATCTTTCGATGGTTGCCCTTGAGGACGATAGCCGCGTCCCGCATGTGACGATTGCCAATTGGATCGCTCGCTGGGTGGCCAAGACGTTCGACGCGCATAGGTGGAGCTGCACGGAATGCGGTCGATTATTTTCGATGTGTCGCATAGAAATCGAATGAAGGACGCGTCGAAATTCTGGATGCTCAATCGGATAAGGCACAATACAACCGGAATCGGTGATCTGAAAAGGCCTACGCTTGCGTGTGCCGAATCAAGCACGGCGGAAGCGCCCGCTATTTCTCGAAACAGAGGATGGAAAATCCTCCGTTCGGTGGAATGCAGGATTGAGGCGGCGCGACGACCGACGGCGGGGAGCTCGACGGCTGCCGTGCAGGTTCCGGTTTCGACGAATCAGGCGTCGTCACCCGTTTCGAATCGATCGGTTCGAAGGGTAAATGCCAATGCAGTTATTTCAACTACATGGAGATAAGAATGAAGAGGATCATGATCGGACTGGTTGCACTTGCCATGTCCGCAACCGGGTTTGCCAAGGAATGGACGACGATTCGCATTGGCGTCGACCCGTCTTATCCTCCGTTTGAATACAAGAAACCGTCCGGTGAATTGACTGGCTTCGGCGTGGATCTCGGCAACGAAGTGTGCAGGCGCCTCAACGCGAAATGCCTCTGGGTCGAAAATGCATTTGACGGCATGATTCCCGGCCTGAAGGCGCGGAAATTCGACGCGGTCCTGTCGTCGATGTCGATGACGCCTGCGCGATTGAAGCAAATCGATTTCTCGAACAAGACGGCGCACGCACCGACGTTTCTTGTCGCGAAAAAGGGCTCGGGTATCCAGCCGACGCCGGCATCGCTCAACGGTAAAGCCATCGGCGTGCTGCAAGGCTCGATGCAGGAGACGTATGCGAAAGCGCATTGGGAAGGTAGCGGCGCGCGCATCCTGTCGTATCAGAACCAGGATCAGGTGTATGCCGACCTGACCAACGGCCGGCTCGATGCGGCGTTGCAAAACGGCGTGCAAGCATCGCGCGGCTTCTTGAATACGCCGCAAGGCAAGGACTACGCGTTCGCGGGCGGCGAGCTGAACGATCCGAAGATTTTCGGACCGGGTCAGGGCATCGGCATTCGCAAGGACGACACGGACCTGAAGGACAAGATCAACACGGCGCTCGCCGCGATCCGTGCCGACGGGACGTATGACAAGATCGCCAGTCGCTATTTCAATTTCGACATCTACGGCAATTGAGCGCACGCGTCCTGCTCGTCGCACCGGGTGACGGGCGCGTGACGTACCTGGCGCGGCGGAACGAGGCATGACGATGTGTCCGCCGCGTCGAAGCACGTGTGAAGGGGGCGGTCTGGAGGTCGCACATCATCGTCGTCGCGTGAGGCGACCTGACGAGCCTCAATACCTGGCGACCATCGCGGTGGCGCTCGCGTGGCGCGGCACGCGTCACCCGCCAACGCCAGACGGCGGCGCCTGCCATTGCCGCACATGATCGATCAACGCCCGCAGCTTCGGCACCATGTTGCGCCGCTGCGGAAAGTAGAGAAAGAAGCCCGGGAACGGTGGCAGGAAATCCTCGAGCAGCGGCACGAGCGAGCCGTCGTCGAAATGCGCGCGCAGGCAGTCCTTGGGCGCGAACATGATGCCGGCGCCGGCCAGCGCGAGACGCAGCATCACGCGCAAATCGTTGGTCGTCAGTTGCGGCTCGACTGCGACGTCGAACGGGCGGCCGTTTTACACGAACTTCAACGCCAGCGCCTCGGCCCCGCGGGACGGGGCGGCGAGGCGGCGCGTCGCGTGACGCATCGAATGCGTCATTCGTGCGTCGTGCGCGTCGGAGAAGGCAGCGTCGCGAAGTCCTGATGCAGGCTCGCCGACGCGGCCACGGAGATTTCCGGACGCGGATCTTTCCGGGCCGTCTCGAAATCGCGCGCGGGCCCGACGGTCATCGAAGCCACGGCGTTGATCGCCGAACCGGCTGCGGTCATCGCGGCGTCGCGATACTCTCCTTGCCGAAAATGCTCGACCGCGTCCTTGCCGAACGACTTGCTTTCGTTCATGTGCGCGCCCGTATGCGTCTGCGTGCCTTTCGAGAGGCCGTCGAGATTGCCCACCACGCTATTGTGCGAGCCTTCCGTGATGCCGTACTGGCCGTGCTGCAGCACCGAGCTGACCCCGAACACGGCCGCCGAATAGTACGTCGCGTCCGGTTGCTCCATATGGCTGGCCGCCTGTTGCGTGACGTCGTTGCGGCGTGTATGCGGCGTCGACAGATTGTTCAGTGCGTTCAGCGTCGCGCTGCCCGTCGGTCGATCGTTCGAACGCCGGGTCGATTGCGAATCGTTGCTCGACGAAGGGGTTGTGGTTTGCTTGTCGACAGGCGCGGTGCTGCCGCCGGTGATTTTTGCCATGTTCGGTACCTTTTATCAAGAGGAGGAGAGTGCGTCGGGCGCCATGGCGCTCGACGGCAAAATCGACGGGCCGCTCCACCGTCGGAATCGCATGACGGTAGCGGCCGATCGATGAAGGGATGATGCGCGTTGCGGCGGGCGTGACGGCTGGATACGCGAAGCGAGCGGCGCGAAAGCGAAACGTCGAGTGCGTGGATCGGAATCGGGTGGGCGCGAGTCGATCGCGTCGCGCAGCGCGTGCTTGTTGCACGATGTCGATGCATCCTTCGCATCAATGCCCGCGTGGAACTGCCCCGAACGTCCGCTATCTCGATGGCGCTCGCCGTGCGAAAGCAGTTGCCCCGCCTATCGGCCGGCCAGTTGCTTCACCTGCTGCGCGAGCCCCGCCAGCGAAATCTGCCCGCGCATCTCGCTCACGAAACTCCCCGCCAGCACCGCGACGATCAGCACGGCGATCACGCCCTTGAGCGGCTGGCTGACCGACATCAGATCGAGCTTCTGCGCCGAGCGCGAGACGAACGCGAGGCCCAGATCGACGAGCAGCAGCATCGCCATCATCGGTGTCGCGATCCGCGCGACCATGTTCATCAGCATGTCGAGCCGCGCCTGCGCGAACATTTCGAGCAGTGGCGCGGGAACCGGGTTGAATGAACCGAGCGGCCACCACGCATACGATTCGTACAGCGCGCCGAGCAGGAACGTCATGCCGCCCAGCATCCAGAACGACGCGATCGTCAGTTGCCCGAGCAGCGTCGCCATCAGAGACGTCTGCGTGCCCGAGCTCGGGTTCTGCATCTGCACGTTGTTGAAGCCGGCGACATCGTCGACGTAGGTGCCGATCGCCTCCGCGGCCCAGAACACCGTGGAGGCCGCGATGCCGAGCACGACCCCGATCACGGCTTCCTTCGCGCAAGCGATCACGAGGAACGCGCCGCGGAGCTGCGGGATCAGCACCTGCTGCCCACATGCGATGAAGAGGCACCAGATCGCGGCCGCGCCGCTGCGCAGCGGGCCTTTCAGCAGGTTGTCGGCGGTCGCGGGCAGGATCGTCATGATCACGAGAAGCCGCTCGCTCGACAGCGCGAGCAGCACGATGAAGCCGATGAATTCGTCGCCCAGGTGCTGCAGCGGAAAGATGTCGTAGGTCGTCATGCGCATGTCCATGGCACGTTCCTGAGATGTCGAGAATGCATTCGCAGGGCCGGCCGTCATTGGCGGGAACAGGATTCAGGTCGAGGCCCGCACGGCCGCGAGCCGGCGTGCGAGCACGCCTTCCTCGATCTCCTCGTCCTGTACGTCTTCGGCGGCTGCCTCGGCCGCGCACGCGAGCCGCCTGATCCGCTCACGCACGACGCCGATCTGCGCGTCGTTGCGCGCGATCCGGCGTGCGGTCGCGGCGAGCTGCTCGATCTTGGCCTGCAGCGCCGCATGCAGGCGAGCGCACTGCGCGCTCGCGAGCGTGTGTTCGTCGAGCTGCACGTCGCGATAGCGGCGACACGCCGCATAATCGCCGATCGCAAACGCCGCATGGCCGGCCGCCATCGCGTCGACGCGCGCCGCATAGCGATTCGCCGCATCGAGCTTCGCGTGTGCGTGCGCTTCGCCCTGCGCGAACTCGGCCGCTGCCGCGTCGCGTTCGGCGCGCTGCGCGGCCTGCTCGGTACGCAGCTTCGCGCCGCGCTGTTCGCGCCGCGCAAGCAGCATCTCGAAGGCGCGCTGTTTCGGGTTCCTCACTGGACGAGCGCATGGAGCGCGGTGAGTGTCGCGTCGGGCGGCGCGTACTCGTCGGTGCGCTGGTTGAGGAACGCGCGGATCCGGTCGATCTTCGCGACCGCTTCATCGGCTGCCGCGTCGCTGCCCGCCTGGTATTCGCCGAGCTGCAGCAGTGTTTCGATCTCGCGGTGCTTCGCGAGCAACTGGCGCAGCCGGCCGGCCGCGCCGACGTGCTCGCGCGTCGCGATCTGCGGCATGATCCGTGACAGGCTGCCGAGCACGTCGATCGCCGGATACTGGTTGCGCGCGGCGATCTCGCGCGACAGGATGATGTGGCCGTCGAGAATCCCGCGCACTTCCTCGGCGATCGGGTCGCTGCCCGAATCGTCTTCCGCGAGCACCGTGTAGAGCGCGGTGATCGAGCCTTGCTCGCCCATCCCGGTGCGCTCGAGCAGGCGCGGCAGCTCGGCGAACACGGAAGGCGGGAAGCCGCGTCGCGCGGGCGGCTCGCCGGCCGCGAGGCCGATCTCGCGCCCGGCGCGCGCGAAGCGCGTCAGCGAATCCATCATCAACAGCACGCGCTTGCCCTGGTCGCGGAAATACTCGGCGATCGCGGTCGCCGCGTACGCGGCCTTCGCGCGCTCGATCGACGAGCGGTCGGAGGTCGCGCACACGACCACCGAGCGCGCCATGCCGTCCTCGCCCATGATCAGTTCGACGAACTCGCGCACTTCGCGGCCGCGCTCGCCGATCAGCGCGATCACGTTGATGTCGCACGACGCGCCGCGCGCGAACATCCCGAGCAGCGTGCTCTTGCCGACGCCGGCTGGTGCGAAGATCCCCATCCGCTGGCCTTCGCCGAGCGTGATCAGGCCGTCGACGATCCGCACGCCGGTCGCGAGCGACGCGTCGACCATCCGCCGCGACATCGGGTTCGGCGGCGGCGCGAGCACGGGGCGTAGCGCGTCGTAGTCGAGCGGGCCGCGCCCGTCGATCGGCTCGCCGAAGCTGTCAATCACGCGGCCGAGGATGCCGTTGCCAACCTTCACCGACAGCGGCCGCCGCAAGCCGATCACGCGCGTGCCGCGATTGATCTCGCCGAGCGTGCCGAACGGCGACAGCAGCGCGACGTTGCGCGTGAAGCCGACCACTTCCGCATGCTGGAGCAGCGCGCCCGACGCGCTGCGCAGCTCGCACAGCTCGCCGAGCGTCGCTTCGAGGCCGACGACGCGCACGAGCGTGCCGATCACCTCGAGCACCTTGCCCGTCATGCCGACGGCAGGCTCGATTGCAAGCCGCGCGGCCATCGCGTCGGCGACGCGGGACAAATCGGTCAGTGCGTTCATGGGCGGCTCGCGTCGTCGAGGGCGCGGCCGAGCGCCGCGCGGATCGCGTTCAGTTGCGTGTCGAGGCTCGCGTCGACGGTGCCGAAGTCGGATTCGCACACGCAGGTGCCGCGCGCGACGCGCGGTGCGACGGCGACCTCGACCGGCACGTTGCGTCCTTGCCGGCGCCACGCGTCGGCAAGCAGCCCGAACTGCCCGCGCGCGGTGTCGTAATCGGCGTCGCACACGCGCACCGTCAGATAGCTTGCGCCGGAGACGACACGCTCGACCGTTTCCGCCGCGCGCGCGAACAGACCCCGCGCGTCCTCCGCGCGCACCATCTGCTGGACGGCCGCAGCGACGAGATCCGCGAGCCGTTCGCGCATCTTGTCGCGCACGCGCCGCTCCTGCTCGAACGCGTCGGCCGCCTTCGCGTGCCAGTCGGCGATTGCCTGCGCGCGGCCCGCATCGTAGCCGCGCGCATAGGCGC
>NZ_JAAGPG010000080.1:0-234 GCF_017104665.1 Burkholderia sp. Se-20378
TTAAAAAAAAAAAAAACAAAAAACCCCCCCCCCCCCCCCCCCCCACCCCCCCCCACCACTACTTATCACTCCACTCCCCACCTCCCAGCTCACTGCACTTATACTACACTACATCTCCCACTACACCCCCCTATCTTCACACCCACCCTCTCCACCCCACACCACAACACAACGACCAGACACCAACGACCACAATCAACCCCACACACACATCTATCTAACACCCAGCTGACA
>NZ_JAAGPG010000796.1:0-2939 GCF_017104665.1 Burkholderia sp. Se-20378
CAGGCTCGACCTGCACGGTGCTGGCCGGCTCGGGGCTCACGGTCGACGCGGTCGGCGATTTCGTCCGTGCGACCGGCGTGCGCGCGGTGCATTTCGGTTCGGGCGTACGGCCGCGCGGCGAGGTGCTGGCGCCGGTCGATCAACAACTCGTCGAGCGCGTGCGCGCATCGATCGACGGCGCGGCGGCACACGTGTGACGCGTGCGTCGGATGGCGGCGGCCACTGCCGCCGCACGCACCGACACCACCCACCGGGACACCACCCGGGAGAGAGGGCCACATGACGGACGCACCACACGACCCGCAGGACGGCGCAGCCGACGACAGCGCGCCTGGCTGGGACGCGATCGACGGCGCGCTTGCGCTTATCTATCCGGGGCAGGAGCCGAAACACTACGGCACGCTGCTCAAGTGGCGGCTCGGCGGCCGCGATCCGCTCGACGGGATCAGCGTGTGGAAGCGCACGGAGCCCGTGCCGCACTGGCATTTCGTCACGTACGGGCTGTCCGAGCTGTATGCGAAGGAGTCGGATGATCCGGCCGTCAGCGGCTTCGGATTCGAGCTGACGATGCGCGTCGCGTGCGGCGCCGCCGACGAAGAACCGCCGAACTGGGTGTTCAGCTTCCTGCAGAACCTCGCGCGCTACGTGTTCCAGAGCGGCAACGCGTTCGACGACGGTCACTGGATGACGGCCAACGGCCCGATCGCGCTCGATACCGATACGCAGCTCTGCTCGATGGGTTTCGCATTCGATCCGGAGCTGCCGGCGATCGATACGTCGCACGGCAGTCTCGCGTTCCTGCAGATCGTCGGGCTGACGCTCGACGAGGAGCGCGCCGCGAAACGCTGGCGCACGCGCGCGCTGCTCGACACGCTGCTGCCGCATATGCCGCTATGGGTGACCGATCTCGGCCGCGCGTCGCTGCTCGAGCGCGCGGACGTGCGCGCCGCGGTCGACGCCGGTACGCAGCGCGACGGCTCGTCGAGCGGCTACCTGTTCACCGACGTGCTTGGATGGGAAACGCGCAAGCGGCTGCTGCGCGCACCCGTGATCGAGATCACCGTCGGCGCGCGGCAGGTCGACGAACTGGTCACGCTGCTGCCGCTGCGGTTGCCGTTCGACCGGCCGTTCCGCCTGGTCGGTCATGACGGCGCGGTGCGGTTCGTGCACGGCGACGCGAACGGCGTGACCGACGAGGACGGCACGCTGACGCTGCAACTCACCGACGCGACGGTGCAGGCGCTGGCCCGCACGCTGCAGCCGCGCGCCGGCGAGTATGCGGTCGACGGGCTCGACGGCGTGCGCTGGCGGGTGGAGAAGACCGTGATCCGCGATGCGCAGGGCAACGCGGTGCAGACGATCGGATGAGGCGCGGCGGCGCGCGGGCGTCCCGTCACGTATTGCGCACGAACCAGGTCCGCTTGGCCGTGCCCAGCAGCGCGCGATAGACCACCCACGACACGACGAACGTCGCGGGCGCCGACAGCGACGCGGCGAACCCCGTCGCCTGGTTCAGCGCGAGTCCAACGAACGCGCCGGCGAACCATGCGGTCAGCCCGCCCGGGTTGAAGGTCGGCACATGCGCGTCGCGGCATTCGACGTCGTCGCCGACGAGCTGCCCGTACCGGTCGGACAGGATGTGCGCGAGCGCAACGCCGACCCATGCGACGACGAAGATGCCCTGATACGCGAGCGCCTGCAGGATCCGCGAGAAGATGTCCGCCATCATCAGCGCATAGACGACCGCGCCGACCACGACTGCCCACACGAACTTCGGCGCGCGCAGACCGGCCACCTTCAGGAAGAACGCCTGCATGTTGACGGTCGCGAGGTAGTAGTTCGCGGTGTTGATCCGGGATTGCGTGACCCACACGAACAGCAGCCCCCACACCCCCATCAGCTTCAGCAGTGCGAGCACGACCGATACTTCGGAGAGCGTACCGAGCCCCGGAATCGTGCTGACGAGATAGATGCCGGCCGCGCCGTTGACGAGAAACGTGACGAGGTAGAACGGCATCCCGAAGTTGAAGCGGCCGTGATAGCCCGCGTCCTCCTTGCGGCCGAAGCGCGCGTAGTCGAACGTGAACATCATCAGCACCCACACGCCCATGTAGTAGACGAAGCAGTGCCACCAGCCGCCGGCCGGCACGTTGCCGGCCGGTCCGAAATCGAGCCAGGCCGCGTTGTAGCCGTATTCGGCCGTCGCGAGCCCGACCGCCGCGAGCAGCCCGAGCAGGTAGAACGGCAGCAGCACGCCGTTGAACTTGTCGAGCCAGTGCTGCACGCTGCCGAACACGAGCGGCACGCTGTAGCAGACGACGATCAGTGCGGCCCATTTGTAGTCGAGCGCCGGAAACTGGTGATGCGCGGCAACCGCGATCACCGAGCCTTCGAACACCGCGTAGTAGATCGCCGTCGCGAAGAAGATCAGCGTCGCGAGCGCCGCGCCGGCGCTGCCGAACAGCACGCGCGAGAACAGCGCGACCGAGAGTCCCGTGCGGATCGCGTAGCGGCTGATGATCGTGTTGACGAGGCCGTACGACACGACCGACAGCGCCATCCCGATCAGCGCGTTGCGCGCGCCGTAGGTGAGCGCGAGCGTGGCGCCCACGACGATGTAGAACACCGCGCTGCACACGGCCCACCACGCCATCGTCAGCGAAAAGGGCGGCATGCGCGCGTGGTCGGGAACGGCGAGCGTCGACAAGTCGAGATCCTCGTCGGGGCGGGCCTGAGCCAGGTTGGCCATGATCGTGCTCCTTGATGAGCGGAAACTGCGAACGACGTCTCGGCCGCGGCACATGCGATCCGCAGGGTTGCCCCGACGTCGGGCGGGCAACCGGTTCGGCAGGAACGGAAACAGCACGCAGGCGTCCCCGCCGCGCGGCGCTCGGCCGCGCGGACGGAAAACGGACAGCGAAAAGAGGGGGTGACCCATG
>NZ_JAAGPG010000797.1:0-2937 GCF_017104665.1 Burkholderia sp. Se-20378
GCCACGACCACCGGCATGCTGATGCGCCGGCGGATCGCGAACAGCAGCGGGTAGATCGCGTAGAACTGCACTTCGAGCGACAGCGTCCACAGCGCGCCGTTCGACCCGTACGTGTAGCCGGCGACGCCCTGCAGCGAGAACAGGTTCACGAGGAACGCGACGAGGCCGACGTCGCGGATCTTGTGGCTGACGGGCTCGATCTGCAGGCTGACCGAGTCGAGCGCGAGCGTGAACAGCAGCGCGGCGAGCAGCACCGGGTAGATGCGCGCGAACCGGCGCACCCAGAAGTTCGGCGCGTCGAGCCGGTACGCGGGATCGGCCGCGAGCTTGAGCGCCGCGTTGCGGTGGATGCAGTAGCCGCTGATCACGAAGAAGATCGGCACGCCGGCGGAGCCCCACGCGAACGGGAAGGTCAGGTAGCCGGCGATCGCGCCCGGGGTGAGCGCATGGCCGTAAGCGTGATGGAAGCTCTGCATGCCGACCCAGACGACCTGCCGGCAGTGGAAATAGGCGACGAGCAGCGCCGCGAAGCCGCGCATCGCGTCGATCACGTGTTCCTTGTGATCGGCGACGGGCGGCGCGGTCAGAGACGATCCGCTGAAAGCTTGCATGCGATTCGATTCCTTGCGACGGATGGACGGGAAGTTTCATCCAATCGTAATGCGCAAGAATTCGATCAATGAATAAAAAAATCTCGCCGGGAAATATCGGAATTCCACATCATGGTTTTATCGCGTTCAGAAAGTGGTTCCGCGAGGCGGGTCAATTATTTACCGATTTTTTTCTGATAGTTTGAAGCTCCAGTTGATTGATGCAAGGAGCGGCAAGATGGACATGCATTGGATCGCGAGCGCTGCAGTACTGCTGGTCATGGCCGTGCTGTCGGCGTACCGCGAGGCGCTGAAGAACGAACCGATTCGCCCGGGTCTCGAACGGGGCGGCGTGCCCTATATCGAGGAATTCGAATCGTAAGAATTTGTATCTGGAAAATCGGTAATTTGTTTCTGCTTCGGCACTCGGCTCGGCAATATCGACCGGGTTGAAAGGATTATATTTTTTTCCGGAATCATTGGGCAATCGTCCATATCGAAAATGAGCGGAGTCGAATTGGCAGTACCGTCGATTCTCGATATGCCGTTCGGAACACAATCGCGCCGGGTCGCTGGTCGACGCGGCGCAGTCAACGCAATCAGGATGCGAACATGTTGAAAGTCACCAAGGCCGTGTTCCCCGTTGCCGGTCTCGGCACGCGGTTCCTCCCGGCAACGAAGGCGAGCCCGAAGGAAATGTTGCCCGTCGTCGACAAGCCGCTGATTCAGTACGCGGTCGAGGAAGCGATCAACGCAGGTATCACCGAGATGATCTTCGTCACCGGGCGCAGCAAGCGCGCGATCGAGGATCACTTCGACAAGTCCTACGAGATCGAGGCCGAGCTCGAGGCGCGCGGCAAGGAAAAGCTGCTCGAGCTCGTGCGCGGCATCAAGCCGAGCCATGTGAACTGCTTCTACGTGCGCCAGCCGGAAGCGCTCGGTCTCGGCCACGCGGTGCTGTGCGCGGAGAAGCTGGTGCACGGCGAGCCGTTCGCGGTGATCCTCGCCGACGACCTGCTGCATGGCGAACAGCCGGTGCTGAAGCAGCTGGTCGACGTGTTCGACCACTATCACAGCTCGGTGATCGGGGTCGAGACGATTCCGCGCGAGGACAGCCGCTCGTACGGTGTCGTCGAAGGCCGCGAATGGGAAGAGGACATCATCAAGCTGTCGGGCATCATCGAGAAGCCGGCGCCGGAAGATGCGCCGTCGAATCTCGGCGTGGTCGGCCGCTACGTGTTCATGCCAACGATCTTCGATCACCTGCGCAAGCTCAAGCCGGGCGCCGGCGGCGAGCTGCAGCTGACCGATGCGGTCCAGTCGCTGCTCGCGAACGAGCAGGTGCTTGCGTACCGCTACTACGGCACGCGCTTCGACTGCGGCAGCAAGATCGGCTATCTCAAGGCCACCGTTGAACTCGCGCTCCAGCATCCGGAAGTGAGCCGCGAATTCGAGGCCTATCTGCGTACCTGTTTGCCCGCGCTGGCTGCTGTCGCCTAAGCAGCCGCGCGCTCCGTTGTTTCAGGTGGTGGTTGTTCCGTTGGCCCCGGCCGCTCGCGCGCCGGGGCTTTTTTGCGTTTGCGGGTGCCGGGTGCGTGATCGCGGTGCGCGTTGTCGGCGAGCTTGAAGTGTGACGGGTTGGCTTCGCGGGCGGTGCCGCGTGCGGAGCGGGGCGCTCTGACTGGAATGGGCGCCACGTCTGAAACCGGTGCCGCGGCGATCGACCGGATCGGCGGTCCGGTTGCGCGATGCGCATCGACAGTCGTGACCGCACGGATTCCGTCGGCGCCGGTCGATGACGCGACGCCGCGTCTCGTTCGCCGGGTGTCAGCTTCCGCGTGTGGCCAGAATCGCGCTTTTTCCGTTCGATCGTTGCCGCATCCGTGCGGTGTTCAACGCGCCGACGTGCTCGGCCGCGCGACGAAATGCCGGGCCAGCATCGCGGTAACCGGCTTCTTGAAATCGAGCAGCCGCTTTTCGAGATAGCGCCAGGACAGGTGCGCGAGCAGCACGGCGAGCGCGAACTGCAGCATTTCGGGCAGCGTGTCGCGGACGATTTCCGGTACGGCCACGTTCGCGACGTGTGCGGGCAGCACGCCGAAACGCGTCGGAATCAGGTTGTGGAACAGGTAGAAGCCGTAGCTGATCGTGCCGAGATAGACGAGCGGCGCCCAGTCGAGCAGCGCCACGACCGGATGCTCGGGCTCGCTGACGATCCACAGCAGCAGCGCGCCGAGCGACGCGGACAGGCCGAGATCCGCGAGCGCCGCGATCGCGTCGGGCAACGCCGTGCAGGCGGGCAGCGCGAGGAAGAACACGACGCCTGCCGCGCCGAGCCAGCCGGGTG
>NZ_JAAGPG010000798.1:0-2845 GCF_017104665.1 Burkholderia sp. Se-20378
TAGCGCGTCGATGTCGACATCCTCGAGACAGCGCACGTTGATCGCGGCCATCGCGGTGCCGTTCGGGTGAACGCCCTCGCCGAACGTGTGAATCCCGCAGCGCTTGCAGAAGCGGTGCTTGATCACGTGCTTGTTGAACATGTAGGTGGCGAGAGGGTCGTCAGGCGTGAGGAGTGTCATGTGGTCGCGCGGCACGAACCACATGAGCGCGCCCTTGCGCTGGCAGATCGAGCAATTGCACGCCATCACGCCCTGCAGGTCGCCTTCCGCCTCGAACTTCACGTCGCCGCAGTGACAGCTTCCGCGATAAAGCATGGTCGTCTCCCGGTGCGGCCCGTGCGCATCGACGGCGCCCCGGCGGAACACCGTTGGCCAGGCCGATCCAAGCGGGTACAGTAGCGCGCACATGCGCCACACGCAATGCCCGTGCGGCGCCCGTCCCGACCCCGTCCACACCAAGGAAAACCGTCATGCTCGAACTGCGCCCCGGCTGCGAATGCTGCGACAAGGATCTGCCGCCCGATTCGGCCGATGCACGCATCTGTACGTTCGAATGCACGTTCTGCGCGACCTGCGCCGACGATGTGCTGAAGGGCCGCTGCCCGAACTGCGGCGGCGACCTGGTCGTGCGCCCGCGGCGGCCGGCGAGCCTGCTCGCGAAATACCCGGCGTCCACCGAACGCATCCACAAGCCGGGCGGCTGCGCGAACGCCTGACGGCGCCGCACGGCCCGCCCCACCCCGTCACGACATCTCGATCCGTGCGCGCGTCACCGCGAGCAGCGCCGCCATCGCGCGGCGCGCACCGTCCTCGTCGCGCACGCGGATCGCGTCGCTGACGGCCGTGTGCTCGGCGAGTGACGCGTTGTACACGTCGGCACGGCGCGCATTCAGATGCAACTGCGCCTCGAGCGTGCGATCGATCAGCGTGCCGAGCGGCACCAGCAGTTCGTTGCCGCCGGCCTCGAGCACGCTCAGGTGAAAGCGCAGGTCGGCGCGCACCCATTCGTCGACGTTGCGCGCGGCGGCCATCGCACGCGCCGCGCCGTCGATCGCGTCGAACGTTTCCGGCGTATGCATGCGCGCGGCGAGCGCGGCCGCGTAAGGCTCGACCATCTCGCGCATCTCCTGCAGCTTCAGCGCGAACGCGAGCGGCGGTGCAACACGCGCGTACCAGTCGAGCAAGTCGGCATCGAGCAGGTTCCATACACCGCGCGGCCGCACGCGCGTGCCGATCTTCGGCCGCGACTCGACGAGCCCCTTCGACGTAAGCGTACGCAGCGCCTCGCGCATCACCGTGCGGCTCACGCCGTACATCTCCATCAGGTCGGGCTCCCTCGGCAGCAGCGACTCGGGCGGGTAGTCGCCGCGCAGGATCGCCGTGGCGAGCCGGAAGGCCGTCTGTCCATGCAGGTCGCGTCGAATGATCGTTCTCCGTTATGCCGGTGCCCGGGCGTGCCGGCTGCCCACTATCTGCACAATAGTGCTATTAATACTATTTTTTATCGGGCTGCGCTAGGATAACCGTGAAAGCACGCGACCGTGCGCCGCGCCCGACTGCCCGCGCCGGTCAACCCTGGAGACCCGCATCGTGAAAATCACCCGCCTCGAAACCTTCGTCGTCCCGCCGCGCTGGCTGTTCCTCAAGATCGAAACCGACGAGGGCATCGTCGGCTGGGGCGAGCCGATCGTCGAAGGCCGCGCACACACGGTCGAGGCCGCCGTGCAGGAGCTGGCCGACTACCTCGTCGGCCGCGATCCGCTGCTGATCGAGGATCACTGGCAGGTGATGTATCGCGCGGGCTTCTACCGCGGCGGCCCGATCATGATGAGCGCGATCGCGGGCGTCGACCAGGCGCTGTGGGACATCAAGGGCAAGCATCACGGCGTGCCCGTGCACGCGCTGCTCGGCGGGCAGGTGCGCGATCGCATCAAGGTGTATTCGTGGATCGGCGGCGACCGGCCGAGCGACGTCGCGAACAATGCGCGCGCGGTGGTCGAGCGCGGCTTCAAGGCCGTCAAGATGAACGGCTCCGAGGAGCTGCAGATCGTCGACACCTACGACAAGGTCGAGCAGGTGATCGCGAACGTCGCGGCGGTGCGCGACGCGGTCGGCCCGCACGTGGGGATCGGCGTCGACTTCCACGGCCGCGTGCACAAGCCGATGGCGAAGGTGCTCGCGAAGGAGCTCGACCCGTACAAGCTGATGTTCATCGAGGAGCCGGTGCTGTCGGAGAATGCCGAGGCGCTGCGCGACATCGTCAACCAGACCAACACGCCGATCGCACTCGGCGAGCGGCTCTACTCGCGCTGGGATTTCAAGCACATCCTCGCGGGCGGCTACGTCGACATCATCCAGCCCGACGCATCGCACGCGGGCGGCATCACCGAGTGCCGCAAGATCGCGACGCTCGCGGAGAGCTACGACGTCGCGCTCGCGCTGCACTGCCCGCTCGGCCCGATCGCGCTCGCCGCGTGCCTGCAGCTCGACGCGGTCAGCTACAACGCGTTCATCCAGGAGCAGAGCCTCGGCATCCACTACAACCAGGGCAACGACCTGCTCGACTATCTGCGCAACCCCGAGGTATTCCGCTACGAGGACGGCTTCGTCGCGATCCCGCAGGGCCCGGGGCTCGGCATCGACGTGAACGAGGAGAAGGTGCGCGAGATGGCGAAGACGGGGCACCGCTGGCGCAACCCGGTGTGGCGTCATGAGGACGGCAGCGTCGCCGAGTGGTGAGCGCAACGCGCGGCTGCGACCCGCGCGGCAAGTATCGATTCGAGAACGGCTGCCCGACGGGCAGCCGTTTTTGCTTGCGCGGTGTGACGCCCGGCACGTGCCGGGT
>NZ_JAAGPG010000799.1:0-2875 GCF_017104665.1 Burkholderia sp. Se-20378
AATCGTCGCAGACCACGTCGGTTGCGTTCGCTACCTGTTCGTCCGCGCGATAGCCGAAGTACGGCTTGCCGCCCAGCAGCGCCGGCATGATGGCCGGCGGCCGGCGGCGCGCGTTCAGCCCGCCGCCGCGCGGCACGTCGAGCGGCAGGCTCAGCGAAAAGACGCGGCCTTCGCGCACTTCCGCGACGCCGCGCAGCACGGCGTCGGGCGTCAGCCAGTTCAGGCGCCCTTTCTGGTCGTCCGGGCCGAAATCGCCCCAGTTCGAGCCGGGCGGCCGATGGGTCCAACGCGGATTCATGGTGTCTCCTCCATGCAATGTCCGGTGCATCCGGTATCGGTCGGTGCGCGGTCCGCTTACCGCGAATGGATCACGCCCAGCGCGGCGAGCCGCGCGTACTCGTGCTCGCCGAGCAGCGGCTGCAGGATCTCGCGGTTGTGTTCGCCGAGCGCGGGCGCGGGCCGGCGGAACGCGCCGGGCGTACCCGACAGGCGCGGCGTGACGTTGTGCATCGGCAGGCTGCCGACGTCGTCGTCGGGCAGTTCGACCAGCGCCTCGCGCTCGATCACGTAGCGATCCGCGACGATCTGCGCGATGTCCTGGATCGGCCCGACCGTCACACCCGCTTCCTCGAAGAACGCGAGATTCGCGTCGAGATCGCGTGCGCCGATGAATTCGCCGACGATCGCGTCGAGCGCTTCCGCATGACGTACGCGCAGCACGTTGGTGGCATAGCGCGGATCGTCGATCAGGTCCGCGCGGCCGATCGCGCGGAACAACCGCTCGGCCATCGCCTGCGTCGAACTCGACAGGCACAGCCATTTGCCGTCGCGGGTGCGATACGCATTGCGCGGCGCGGTGTTCGTCGAGCGGCTGCCGGTGCGCGGCTTGATCTCGCCGGTCATCACGTAGTTCGCCGCGGCCGGCCCGAGGATCGACAGCAACGGCTCGAACAGCGACACGTCGATCACCTGCCCCGCCGCACGCTGCGACCCGCGCGCATGCAGCGCGACCAGCACCGCGAGCGCGCCGGACATCCCGGCCGTCATGTCGGCCAGAAAGATCGGCGGAAGCACCGGCTCACGATCGGCGAACCCGTTGATCGCCGCGAAGCCCGCGTAGCCTTCGGCGAGCGTGCCGAAGCCCGGCTTGTGGCGATACGGACCGGTTTGCCCCCAGCCGGAGATCCGCGCGATCACCAGTTCCGGCCGGATCGCGAGCAGGTCGTCGGGGCCGAGCCCCATCCGCTCCGCGACGCCCGGCTTGAAGCTCTCGACGAACACGTCCGCGTCGCGCACCAGCCGGCGCACGATGTCGACGCCTTCCGGCGTGCGCAGATCGACGCACACGCTGCGCTTGTTGCGTCCGTAGACCTTCCAGTTGGTGCTGATTCCACCCGCGCCGACCGCGCGCAGCGTATCGCCGCGCTCGCTTTCGACCTTCACGACGTCCGCGCCGAAGTCGGCGAGTTGCACGCTCAGCATGTTGCCGGCCATCAGGCGCGACAGGTCGACCACGCGCACGCCGGACAGCGGTCCGCCCGCGCCTGCGTCGAACGATTTCGGACGGATCGGGCCGGTGGACGCGCGACGCTGCGCGCCGGCCGCACGGGCGGCCTGCGTGTCGGGTACGGACATGACTGTCTCCTGGTAGGTATGGGTCGGTGGTTCAGCGATGCGCGCGCCCCGCGCCTGCGCTATTCGAGCAGCGCGCCAAGCTGGTCGGCCGCCGGGAACGGCGCGCCCGTCGCGGGCAGGTCACCGCCGAGCGCATGCGTCAGCTCGGCAGCGGCGGCCTGCACGTACGGCAGGTAATCGGCCAGCACTTTCTTGTTGAAGCGATAGCGCGGCACGCCGAGCGAGATCGCCCCGCTCAGCACGCGGCCGACGCCGAACGCCGGGCACGCGATCGCCGCGCTCTCCGGATCGCGCTCGGCAATCGACACGGTGTAGCCCTGCTCGGCCGTCTTCTCGTACTCGCCGCCGCGCGTGCCCGAAAACGCGAGCAGCACACGCCCCGCCGCGCCGACGTCGAGCGGAAACCGGTCGCCTTCGCGCAGATGCGTGCGCACCGCGCGCTGTGCCTGGATGCGGAACAGGCAGACGCGCTGGTCGCCCTCGCGCACGTAGAACGCGGCGGTTTCGCCGGTCTGCGCCGACAGCGTCGACAGGATCGGCATCACGTGCTCGCGCAGCTGGAACGACTCGCGGTACATCACGCCGAGCTGGAATACGGCCGGCCCCAGCACGTAGCGTCCGTCCGGCAGGCGCTTGATGAAGCGGAACTGTTCGAGGGATTCGAACATCCGCAGCAGCGTGCTCATGTTGAGCCCGGTCGCATCGCTGACCTGCGCGAGCATCAACCCGCCGGGCGCGCCGGCGAACGCCAGAAGCGCGGTCAGCGCGCGATTGACCGCGGCCACGCCGCCTTCTGCCTGATTGTTCGTCTCCACCTTGCTCATGTCCGCCTCGTGCTGTGCCGGGCGACGGTGCGATCCGCATCGCCCAGGGTCATCAAAAAATGAAAGTCACTTTCATTATACGCAGAGCGCCGATGACATCAACATGAATTCGCATGACTTCAATCGTTCATCTTCTTTCAATTTCTCGTAAATATAGGCGTTAACGATAATCTTGACGAATGCACCAATCAGTCTCAAAAATGAAAGTGACTTTTATTTTATGAGAACAACGATGAATTCCTCTTCCCAACCAGTCTGGCGCTCGCTTCTCTATGTCCCCGCCCACGTCGCCCGCTTTGTCGAAAAAGCCGCGACCAGCACGGCCGATGCGCTGATCCTCGATCTCGAGGACAGCGTGCCGTTCGCGTGCAAGCCCGACGCCCGCGCCGGCCTCGCCGACGCCGTGCCGATGCAGC